>NZ_JBARYR010000553.1:0-24470 GCF_049648075.1 Rubrivirga sp.
GCGCCACGACACCCGCGCCTCGCGGAACGGCCGGTCAGGAGCCCGGTCGGCTCGGGCCGGGCGACGAGACGCTCCCCGAGGGGGAGTTCGTCGACTCTCAAACGGTCTCCCTCGAGGCCGGCCAGCGTGTTTCGGCGACGATGACGTCTGCCGACTTCGATACGTACCTCGTGATCATTGGCCCGGACGGTGAGGGCAGCCAGAACGACGACTGCACCGAGGGCGACTTTTCCCGCTCCTGCCTCGAGGTCGTCGCAGACCAGTCCGGCGACTACATCGTCCTAGCGACCAGCTACGGACCGGGAGAGACCGGACGCTACCAACTCGCCCTCGACGTCGGAGACGGGGGAGCGGCACCGATCACGACTCCGGTGCAGGGTCGCGTCGAGACCGGCGTCCTCGAGGACGGCGACGAGACCCTCGACCTGGGCGAGTTCGTCGACGAGTACGCCGTGACCGGGACCGGCGGCCCGCTCGTGGTCGACCTCCGGTCCGACGCGTTCGACACCTACATCGTCGTCCTCGGGCCTGACGGGCAGGCGTCGGAGAACGACGATTACCAGGGGTCCGTCGATCAGTCGCTCCTGGTCGTCGACACGAGAGACGGCGAGCCGTACCGCGTGCTCGTGACGTCGTACCATGCCGGGGAGTCCGGGCGCTACCGCCTCGAGCTCCGGGACGAGGTCGCGTCGGTCTCCTCGGGCGTCCGCTCCGAGTCCGGCGTCCTCGAGGACGGCGATGAGCAGATCGAGTCGGGCGAGTTTATCGATCTGTACACCTTCGAGGCCGTGCCGGGCCAGCGGCTCAGCGCCAACCTGACGAGCGACACGTTCGACACCTACGTCGCGCTTCAAACGCCGTCGGGAGAGGCCTTCGAGGACGACGACGGCGGCGGCCGCGCCGGGCACTCGGTCCTCGACCTCGACCTGACCGAGGCCGGCACGTACACGCTCTACGTCACGTCCTACGCCCCTGCGGAGACGGGGCCGTACGATCTCACCATCGACCTGACCGAGCGGTTCGGAGCGCCCTCGAATCCGACCGCCTCCAACGCGCGCTCGGCGAGTGGCTTGCGCTTGCGGTTCGAAGAGACCTCGACCGGTTCGCTGGACGGGGGAGACCAGCGGCTCTCGTCCGGTGAGTTCACGGAGGTCCACACCTTCGACGCCGACGCCGGTCAGCCCGTCAAGCTCGAGATGACGTCGAGCGACTTCGACACCTACCTCATCGTCCAGGGACCCAACGGGCAGTCCGTCGCCAACGACGACTTCGAGGGCCGCCAGGACAAGTCCGTCGTCGAGTTCACCGCCCTCGAGGAGGGACGCTACCGCGTTACGGCGACGACCTACCGGCCCGGCGAGGTCGGCGACTACGAGATCCGCCTGACGAGCACGGAGGCGCTCCAGCCGGAGCCGCCAGCCTACGACCGCATTGTCGGGCTGTTCGTCGGCATCTCCGACTATGCGCGGATGAGCGGGCTCCGGTGGACGGCCGAGGACGCCGAGATCGCCCGGGACGCCATGATCTCCGCCGGGATGAGCCCCGAGGATGGCATCCTGCTGACCGACTCAGAAGCGACGGCCGACAACGTGAAGGGCGCTTTCGAGAACCTCGCCCTCGAGGCCGACGACCGGACCCTGTTCGTGTTCTTCTTCTCGGGTCATGGGGGCCAGTACAGGCGTGACGCGTACGAGCGCGCGGACCCCGACGGCATCGACGAGTCGATCGAGCTGTACGACGTCGAGATGCTGGACAACGAGCTCGACGAGCTGATGTCGACGTTGCCGTCCTCGAGGCAGCTGGTCGTGATCGACGCGTGCTTCGCGGGCGGTTTCGCCAAGGACGTCGTGAGCCGGCCGGGCCGGATGGGGCTGTTCTCGTCCGAGGAGGATATCGTGTCGGCGGTCGCCGTCAAGTTCGAGGCCGGTGGATATCTGTCCCGCTTCTTCGCGGACGCCGTGACCGAGCGGGAGGCGGACGAGGACTCGAACGGTGCCGTGACGGCTCTCGAACTGAGTCACTACCTCGAGGTCCGCTTCACGGACGACGTCCAGAACGGCGGCGAAGGCGCGCTCGACATGCTGACGAGTCGAGACACTCGCCCGGAGCACCAGAAGCTGGTCGTGGACCGGGGGAGCGTCGGGCTCTACGAAAGCATGTTCCTGTTTCGACCGTAACCCGGCCGGTGGCCCGACGTAGTCTGATGGCACCCACCGCCTAGGTCCATGGGATTCTTCGAAGCACTGATCGCGTTTACATCTGTCGTCGCCCTGTTCGTGGTGATGCCTTGGATCGTCATTCAGGGCATCGTCAAGATCAGAAGCGCGAACCGTTCGAGTTCGGCCACGGAGCTCCGCCGGAGTGACCTGGAGGCGATCGTGGCGGAGGCCGTCGAGGACGCGACCTCGCCGCTCATTCGTCGCCTCGAGACCTTGGAGGCCATCGTCACGGACGAGTCTGACCTCGAGGTCGGACCGTCTCGGCTCGACGCGGCGGTGCTGGCCGATGCGCTCGGCGACCTCGAGGACGACGTTGACGGTCCGGCCGCCGTGGCACGTCGCGCCCGCAGCTAGTGTCGTCGGTCCGCCCTGATCGCACTGACGAATACTGGGGGGCTCTGGCGGAGGCCGATTGGAAGCGTGTCCGCTGGCGGAAGAGCCGGACGCCGGACGCGCCTCCTGAGGGTGCGATCTGTCTAGCGTTCGGCACGCCCATCCACCGTGCGGGGACGTACTACGTGAGGCCGGCCTACACCGACGGGGAGCGCTGGCTCAGCCAGCAGGCGTACGACACGATGGTCAGACGTGTGCGCTCACGTCGTGCGTCTCGGCGTTCGGGCGAGCGTCCTCGAGGACGTGCCAGGGATTGAAACCGCCGTCCGGCCTCGAGGCCGGGCTACTCACCCAGACCAAACGGGAGATCGAGCCGTGCGCCGCGGCGAAGCGGCACGACCGCGCGGTACACCAGCTGGGCCTCGTCGGTAAAGCCTTGAACCTCCATCGTCGTGGCGGACATCGAGACGGCCATGAATCCGGGCGTGCGGAGCGCGAACAACGTGTTCGGTGTCTCGGCGACCTCTCGTGTGAGCGAGCCAGCACCCGACGTGAAGTAGTCGACGACCGATCCCTCCGGCCGGTGGTGTTGGAGGTTGTGGTCGTGTCCGTTGAAGTACACCTGGACGCCGTGCTCCTCGAGCATCGGGACCAGTCGCTCGATCATGAGGGGGTTATCCGAGTAGCGGACAGAACCGACGTAGATCGGGTGATGGCCGACGACGATCTTCCACGGCGCGTCCGATTCCTCGAGGACGGTCTCGAGCCACTCCAGCTGAACGTCGATGTCCCAGCTGCCGGTGTCGCTGAAGCGTGCCCGCTTTTCCGGCTCCGAGGCGAGGGGTGTCGTGTCGATAAAGGCGAACAAGACCTCCGTGCCGTCGTCGAGCGTTAGGGTCTCGGCGTAGTACTGCGCCGGCATGTACCACCGGTCGCTGAGGTCTGAGTACTCGATCTGCGACGGCACGTCGCCCTGCCAGTCGTGGTTGCCCAACGTGGAATACCACCGGCTCTGAAGAGAGGGCGCCGTGTAGATCGCCTCGAACGAGCGGACCCACTTGACGTCCTCGACGCTTCGCACGCCCTGGACGTAGAAGTTGTCGCCGGTCGAGATCGTGAACCGGCTCGCGATCTCCTCTCCGACGTCTCCCATTGCTCGGGCGACGTCCGACTGGTTGAAAAACCCATTGCGGCCCCAGTCGCCGACGATCAAGAAGTTGAACGCGGTCGAGTCGAGCGGCGCCGGAATGTCCGTGACCTCGCCGTCCTCGAGGGCGTACGGCGGCACGCGCTGCCCGACGGGGTCTCCCGCAGAGCTGCCACACCCGGCCAGAGCGACGAGAGCAGCGAGGACGAAGAGGCGCGGCATGATTCCGGTGGGACTGATCCTAACCATGGTAACGATCCGCGCTTGGCACCTGTACGCTACCGGCGGACGCTCAGGCTCGCCCCGACGGGCGCTGCGAACCGGGCCACGCGCCCGTCCCACCTCGCCTCGACCTCGAGGCCGTCGGCGGTGACGCCGGAAGGCGCGTCCTCGAGGCCGTGGACGACGATGTCCCAGCCGCTCCACTCCGGCGTGTAGTCGCCCTCGAGGACGGTCTGGACAGTCAGGTCGTTGCCGTCGTCCTCGAGGTCGAACCGCGCGGTCCAGGAGTCGCCGTGGCCGTCGCCAGCGTCGTCGTAGAGCTGGGACGTGCCCCTCGAGGACGGGTAGACGTGGAGCTCCAAGCGGTCGACGGGCTCGCCGGTGTGCTGGCGGACGGGCGCGAGCGGGACGACGGATCCGGCGCGGGCGTAGAGCGGGATCCGGCCGAGTGGGGTCTGGGTCCAGATCGTCTGGCGGCCCTGGTAGTGCTCGCCGCTCACGAAGTCGAACCAGCCGCCGTCGTTGTCGGGGAGGTAGATCTCGCGCTGCGTCTGCCCTTGGGCCACGACGGGATGCGCCAGCAGGTCGGCGCCGACGTAGAAGCCGAGCGGGTCGGTGTGGCGGATCGTCGAGTCGTCGGGGTGGACGAGCGGGAGCGCTCGGAGCATCGGCGTTCCATGCGTCGCGGCCCGCCAGAGCGCGGTGTAGAACACCGGGAGCAGCCGGTACCGAAGCTCGATGGCCTTGCGGCACACCTCCTCGACCTCGTCGCCGAACAACCACGGCTCCTGACGAGGCGTGTCGACGGCCGAGTGGTTGCGGAACAGCGGCGTCAGCGCGCCGACCTGCGTCCAGCGAGCCAGCAGCTCACCCGTCGGCTGGCCGACGAACCCGCCCACGTCGGCGCCGACGAACGGCATCCCGGATGTCCCGAGCGACAGGCACGTCTCGACGGCGAGCTTGAGGTGGTCCCACGTCGCCGAGTTGTCGCCGGTCCAGCCGACCCCGAACCGCTGGGCGCCCGCGTAGGCCGCTCGCGTGATCGTGAACGGTCGACGCTCGGGAGCGAGCTGCAGCAGCCCTTCGTGCGTCGACCGCTGCATCTGCTGGCCGTAGACGTTGTGCGCCTCGCCGTGCGTGCCGCCCCGGCCCTCGAGGTCGTGCCGTGCCTCGTCCGGGATCGTGCCGACCGCTTCCTCGGCGCCCATCGAGCCCTCGACGTGGGCGACGCTGAACAGCGCCGGCTCGTTCATGTCGTTCCAGATCCCATCGACGCCGTCCTCGAGGAGCTGCCTGTGCAGGCCGCCCCACCAGTCGCGAACGGCGGGAGAGGTAAAGTCTGGGAACGCGCACTCGCCGGGCCACACCTCACCCCGGACCTCGGCGCCGTCGGGGTAGCGGACGTACGCGTCCCGCTCGAGGCCGTCGTTGTAGACGTCGTACTCCGGGTCGTCGGCCTTGACGCCGGGGTCCACGATCACGACCGAGCGGAAGCCGTCGTCCTCGAGGTCGGACATGAGCCCCGCTGGGTCGGGGAAGCGGTGGTGGTCCCACGTGAACACGCGGTAGCCGCGCATGTAGTGGATGTCGAAGTAAAGGGCGTCGCAAGGGATGTTG
This sequence comes from Rubrivirga sp., assembly GCF_049648075.1. Lineage (GTDB taxonomy): Bacteria > Bacteroidota > Rhodothermia > Rhodothermales > Rubricoccaceae > Rubrivirga. The sequence continues at coordinate 5,539 of NZ_JBARYR010000553.1, forward strand.
CGGTCGCGGAAGCCGGCGGCCACCTCGCGGATCTCGCCCTCGTTCATGTACGAGTAGCGGCACTGGTGGTAGCCGAGCGCCCACTTCGGGAGCATCGGCGTCTTGCCGGTGATCTCGGAGAAGGCCTCCACGACCTCGATGGGCGTCGGCGCCGCGATCACGTAGAGGTCGAGGGCGCCGCTCTCGGCGTGGTAGAACATCCGCGACGCGTCGGCGACACCGATGTCGAAGCTCGTCCGCCACGTGTTGTCGTAGAACAGCCCGACGTGCGCGTCGGCCCGCTGTTTGAGCACGAACGGGACCGACTTGTAGAGCGGGTCCGTGCCGCGCTTGTACTTGAAGGCGTCCGTGTTCCACATCTCCAGGCGGTGCCCGCGCCGGTCGAGCGACAGCGCTTTGTCCCCCAGACCGAGGAGCCGGTCGTCGGGGTGGAGGTTGACTGTGTGGCCGGTCCCCGTCGTCCACATGCCGTCCGTGTCGAGGAGCACCGCGGCGGAAGCCAGGTCCGAGACCGTCATCGAGCCGTCGACTGCCTCGAGGCGCACGCGCAGCGCCGCCGTCTCGAACACGATGGCCTGGTCCTCGTCGTTGACGCGCCACGTCGTCGGCCCGTGCCACTCGGTCTTGGGATCGAGGGCGTAGGACTGGAACGTCGGCATGTCGACGCCAGCGGGAGCGAAACGAACTCGCACGACGGCGTCGGAGAGAACGTCGAGCCGGAGCTGCCCGACCTCGAGGTCGAGATCGATCCGGCCGTGTGCGACCTCGAGGGCGGCGGTAGGAGCTTGCATTGAAACGGGGGACAGACCGAGGCCGAGGCCGCGGCATCAATAGCGATAGACGTCCTCGAGGTCGCGTCCTCGAGGACGGGCGTTACCGGACCTCGACGCGGTCGACGTCGGTCCGGGTGCGGACGACGAGCCACTCGTCCTCGATGGCCACCGAGGTCTCGTCCTCGAGGGCGTCCCCAAGACCGATCTCCTGACCGTCCACGACGGCGGTCCGGGCGTCGCCCAGGCTCGAGGTCGGGAAGCGCCACTCGAGGACGCTGTAGCCCTTCAGCCCGCGCTCGCCTTCGCGGCGGACCGTCGCGGACGCGCCCTCGAGGTCGACGTGCAGCCGGAAAAAGTCGCCGGACTCGAAGTCGTAGCTGATCCCGTCGTCGAAGTAGAACGACGAGGTGCCGCTGCCGGGGAACGCCCACAGCGTCAATGTGCCGGGCTCACCGTCCTCGGTGTGCAGGCGCGGCGGGTCGAGGGCGACGACGCCCCCGGCTCGGCCGTACATCGGCATGGTGTCGAGCGGAGCGGGGACCGTGTGCTCGGTCCCGCCGGCGATGTGAGCGCCTGACCAGATGTCGGTCCAGCCGCCGGGCACGTCCGGGAAGACGACGTCGCGCTCACGCGCACCGTCGGTCGTGACGGGGCAGGCCATCAGGTTGGAGCCGAGGTAGACCTGATCGTCGCAGCTGTGGTGCGTGCGTGGGTCGTCGGGGTGCTCGAGCGCGAGCGCCTTCATCGGCGGCTCGGCCGTCCGCGTGCAGGCCTCGAACGCCGAGTAGATCGTCGGCATCAGACGGTAGCGGAGCTTGAGGTAGCGGCGGCAGACGTCCTCGACCTCGTCCCCGAAGCTCCATGGCTCCTGCTCTTCGGACTCCTCGTGCGAGTAGTGCGTCCGCATAAACGGGTACAGCAATCCTGCCTGCATCCAACGCGCGTAGAGCTCCGGCGAGGGCTGCCCAGCAAACCCGCCAATGTCCGGTCCGCAGAACGCGAGTCCGCTGAGGGAGAGCGACTGGCAGATGCGGATAGATAGCAGCAAGTGCTCCCACGTCGACACGTTGTCGCCGGTCCAGGCTGCGGCGTAGCGCTGGGAGCCGGCAAAGCAGGCGCGCGTCAGTAGAAACGGGCGCTCGTTCTCGCGCAGCGTGCGGAGTCCGTTGTACGTCGACTGCGCCATGAGCAGGCCGTAGACGTTGTGCGCCTCGAGGTGGTCCGTCGGGCCGGTGCCGCGGTCGTCATAGGCGAACACGACGTCGTCCGGGAAGTCGCGGCCGCCCAGGATGGCCGGCTCGTTCATGTCGTTCCAAAAGCCCGTCACGCCGGCCTCGAGGTAGCGGCCGTGCAGCTCGCCCCACCACCGTCGAGCGCGGGGCTTCGAGAAGTCCGGCCAGTGGACGTCGCCGGGCCAGACGGTGTCCGTAAAGTCCGAGCCGTCAGGGTTCTCGCAGAACATCCGGTTCCGCTTGCCCTCGTCGTAGGCGAAGTAGTCCGCGTCGACCTTGACGCCGGGGTCTACGATCACGACCGATTTGACGCCGAGCTCCTCGAGGTCGCGATGGAGAGACTCAGGGTCCGGGAACGTGTCCTCGTTGAACGTGAACACCCGGAAGCCTTCCATGTGGCCGATGTCGAGGTGGATGCACTCGAGCGGCAGGTCGCGGCGGCGGAACTCGTGGGCGATCCAGCGGGCGTAGCCGTCGTCGTGGTAGTTCCAGCGGCTCTGGTGGTAGCCGAGCGACCACCGTGCGGGGATCGGCTTGTGGCCGGTCAGGTCGCAGAAGCGCTTGAGGGGCGTCTTGAGATCGGCGGCGCCCTGAGGCGCAAAGACGTAGTATCGGAGCTCGCCGTCGGAGCTGCCGAACCACCAGTCGTCACCCGCGTCGAGGTCCATCTCGGACCGGTAGGTGTTGTCCAAGAACAGCCCTGCGCCCGTCCAGCCCGAGCTGCTCGGCGAGAGCGTCAGCGTGACCGGGATAGATTTGTAAATCGGGTCCTGCTCCGGCTCGTAAGCGTAGGTGTCCGAGTTCCAAAACGTCAGCTTTCGGCCCGCCCGGTCGAGCTCGAACGTCTTGTCGCCCAACCCAAAGAAGCGCGTGTCCTGGGGGCAAGCCTTCCAGCACCGCGTCACGGTCTTGCCGTCAATCTCTGCGAACCCTGCGCCCGCCGTGTCCTGGAGAATCGGTGTCCCGTCCGGCCGCTCGAACGAGACGCGGCACGGCGACTTCTGAACGCGCACCGTCATTGAGGGCGTCGCGACGGACCACGCGATGCCTTCGTCCTCGAGGGCGATTTCGATACCGGTCAGGGTCTGCTCGGGAGCCAGCGCGTAGGAGAACGGCGTGTCGTCGGGTCCGGCTCCGTGGCCGGCGTCCTCGAAGTCGCCCGTCGGCGCGAGTCGAACTCGGGCGACGTCGCCGGCCAAGAACGAGATCGCCAACCGAGGACCGCCCGCGTCGATCACCACCGTCGACCCGACTACGTCGGCCGAGACGGCGTCGCCCAAAAGGGTAAACCGGTCGTCGGGGACCTGCGCGAACGGGCGAGGCGCGGGGGCGTCGGAACGGCCAGAGTAGGTGCTCATAATCGGGCGAAAGGGTGTAAGCGCTTACCCGACAATGATACCCACATGGCGCTCGCCCGCGACCTCGAGGGCGCGGTTCTCGCACAGACGCCACACCGCAAAATCGGCCCTCCCAGCGAACCGGAAGGGCCGATCTCGAGGACGAGAACTGTCCTAGTACTGGATCGTGTCTTCGATCGTCGGCGGCTTGGGCTCGAGCGCGTCGATCGTGTCGCGCTGCCGTGCCGGGGCCGTCCTCGAGGGCGCGTCGGCGCTCGCGTCCGTGATGGGCTGGCGGCCGATGTTCACGCGCGGGTCAACGGACAGGAGCGTCTCGGTCGTCGCGACGAGCGATCGGAACGAGGCCGTCCGCCAGATCGAGCGGTGGATGCGGGCTACCTTGGCCTGCGTTTGGCGGTAGCGCGAGTCCGGGTTCTGCGACGCCAGCGTTTGAAGCTGGTCGTGGATCCGGTCCATCCGGCGCTGCGCCGACCGCGTAAAGCCGAAGTCGCCGGTCTCGCTCACCAGCCGCTCGTAGTCGCGGTCGGTCTGGGTCCGCTCGCTCTCGTCGAGCAGGAACGTCCGCTCGTTGAACGGCTCGTTGACGCCGATCACGTCGAGGCCGACGCGCTCCAAGACGGCGCTAGCGCCGGCGGGCAGGAAGAACCGGATCGGGATGTCGCCGGCCGTCGCGGTCAGGCGCAGGTTGCCCGACGCTGGAACGTCACCGTTCGAGGCCGGGAGAGCGATCTGGGGGTTGAGGTCTCGGAACTTCTCGTACAGCGTCGCGCCCTCGATGGGACCCCAGTCAAGCCGCCGGCCGTGCGGCTCGAGGGCGGTCAAGATCTGAGACAGCGTCGCCGACGCGCCGGGTCGGAGCTGGACGCGCTCGGCGTTGATCGTCTGGCCGGGGTCGATGCGCTCGTCCTCGGTCGCACGGAGCGAGCCGTAGGCCTTCAAGACGTACGCCCTCGAGTGCGGGCCGAACGACGACACGGCGTCGACCTGTTCGAAGCCGTCGGTGACGCCCCACATGTAGGCGTCGGAGACGTGCTTGTCGTCGCGAGCCAGGCCGGGGTTGGCGCGCAGGTACTCGCGGTACAGCTTGAAGATGTTGCCCGGCCCGGTGTGGTAGGCCGAGATGCCGGGAAGCTCGTGGCCGACGGCGTTGGCGTAGGCGCGGACGAGCATCAAGTAGGGCTCGACGGACAGCAGCGGATGGTGCTCCTCCTTGACCTCGATGCTGCCCCCGCTCGCGACGGGGATCGAGTACTGCTCGACGTCGAACATCCTCAGGATGTCTGGCATCATCTGGTACCGGCTCCGAGCGCCGGCGGACGAGATGAGCTTGTCCTGGTTGAACGTCTCGACGGTGCCGATCTCGGTCGCCAGGACGCTCAGACCCAAGCGCCGCGCCAGGTTGACCTCGTAGGTGATGTAGCGCTGGTCGCGAGCCCGAGCCTCCAACGTCTGGTCCTTGTAGCCCCAGCGAATCACGATGTTCTCGCGCGGGATGCCGTAGTCCTGCCACTTCTGACGGAGCCCGCTCGTCACCGTTCGGCGCTGGCGGTTGACGGCGTCCCAGTCCGCTTGACCCGACCCGTTGAAGGCGTCGCGCGCGCTGCGAATCTGCTGGATCTCGAGCGTCTCGCCGGTCCGGTCATCGAGGACGCGGATCGTGAAGTTGTCGTCGACGCCGTAGGCGTTCCGGTACATCTCGAGCCTCCACAAAAAGTCGCTCAGGAAGCCCTCCGCGTCAGCGGCAGGTGCTCGCCCCGAGAAGGCCCCAGCGAAATACTGGCCGTAGAGTCGGTCCGGGTGGATGTCGAGGCCGGCAAACGTGTACGGGTCGTCCGGGTTGAGGGGGACGATGGGAGCCGCCTCGGCCTCGGCGGGCGCGGGCGTCGTCGGAGACGCGGCCTGAATCTCGTCGCCACGGATCGCGAAGACGAAGATGCCAGCGGCGACCAAGCCGCCTAGGATCGCGAGGGGCACGCGGGACGCCTCGCGGAGCGAGCGCCGGCCTTCGGCGGCCTCAGGCGACGTGTCGTCCTCCGGGCTGATCGGAGCTCCGAGAGCGTCCGTCTCCTGGTCGACGTGGTCGGGAAGCGGGCGGAACGGGGGGAGATCAGACGGACTAGACATGAGAGCCAAATAGAGGGGGAGACCCAACGCAACACACTCGTTGGGAGTACAAAAACCGATCCGTTCGCCGGTCAGTTCCTCCCGTCCTCCTTCTTCGCAGTCTCACGGGCGCGGTTGATCAGGTCGCGAAACACCTCGTCCAGGGGAGGCGACATCGCCTCGGGGTGGAACTGGACGCCGATAAACGTCCCGTCCCTCGTCTCGATGGCCTCGATCACGCCGTCGGGCGCTCGGGCGCCGACCTCGAGGCCGTCGCCGGGCTCCGCGATGGCCTGGACGTGGCGCGTGTTGACCTCGAGGTCGGTTCGGCCTACGACGGCGGCCAAGCGCGAGCCCTCGAGGACGGACGCGGGGTGCGTGGTGCCGCCGCGCCCCCGGCTGTGGACCTCGACCCCACGATCGCGTTCGACGTCGGCGTAGAGCGTGCCGCCCTTGATAGCGTTGGCGAGCTGCATCCCGTAGCAGATGCCGAGGGTCGGGCGCCGGGCGTCGAGGAAAGCGCGTAGCAACCGGTTGTCCGACGCTAGTCGCAGCGGCTCGGTCTCGTCGATGTCGCTAGGGAGCTCTCCCACCAAGCCGTCCACGACGGCGGGGCCACCCGTCACCACGAGTCCGTCGAACAAGTCGACGAGGGCACGGGCCGCGTCGTCGCTCGTCACCATCGGTGCGATGAGCGGCAGCCCCCCGGCGCGCTCGACGGCCGAGACGTAGCGGTGGTCGAGGCGCTGCTCGAGGTCGCCGCGGACGGTCCGGTTGAGGGACGTCGTGATGCCGATTCGAGGTCGGGTCATCGCAGGTCAGACAGGCGCATCCGGTCGCGAGCGGGCGACGGAGCGGGAGCCAGGCCCAAGATCATCATCCCCTCCATGCGGACGTCTGTCGTGACGTGGCGGTCGTACTCGCCGTCCTCGAGGGCGTCCAGGAGAGCAGTCTTGATGGTCCGGTGCGCGCCGGCGTCGGTGGTCGAGGCGCCGTGGATGACGCGGATCGTGGTCCTCCCGTGCCGAGCGGCTTCGACGATCGCGGCGTCGGTCAACCGGAGGGCGTCGTCGACCGTGGCGCCGTGCAGGTCGAGGGTCACCGTCGTGCCGTCGTCGTCGAGAGTAGGGGTGGGCACGGTGCTGTGAAAGGGAGAAGTGTGAACGGAACGCCCTCGAGGGCGTTCCTTCAATCCCCCTCTTGGTAAACCATGTCTGTCGGATTCTCGGACGTCAAATCGGTCGTCTCTAAAACCATCAGCGAGATCGGCAACGACGACGTGCCGACGCTCTCGGCAGCGATCGCGTACTACACCGTTTTCTCGCTCCCGCCGCTCTTGGCGACCATCGTGGCCATCGCGGGTGTCGTATTGGGGCCGGAGCGGGTGGCGGAGATCGTCTCGAACCAGGTCGGGTCCGCGGTCGGTCCGAGCGCGGCGGCGGAGGTCGAGACGATGATCCAGTCGGCTCGCTCGATCGGCGGCGGGGTGTGGAGCACCATCGTCGGCATCGCTGCCTTGTTGTTTGGCGCGACGGGCGCGTTCGCTCAGTTGCAGAAGGCGCTAAACCGTGCCTGGGAGGTCGAAGAAGCCACGGAGGGCGGCGGAATCAAAGCCGTCATCTTTAAGCGTGTGCTCTCGTTCGGGATGGTGCTCACGATCGCGTTCATGCTCTTGGTCTCGCTCGCGATCACGGCCGTGCTTAGCGAGCTCGGTTCTGCGGCGAGCTCGGTCGCGGGGGATGGGGTCGCTGGCTTCGCGATGCAAGTGGTCAACTTCTTCGTCAGCCTCGGCGTGATCTCGGCGCTGTTCGCGGTCCTGTTTAAGTACCTCCCCGACGCTGAGATCTCGTGGAAGGATGTCGCCGTCGGAGCCGTGGTGACGGGAATCCTCTTTACGATCGGCAAAAGCTTGATCGGGGTCTACCTCGCCCACGCGAGCCCAGGGTCCGCGTTTGGAGCGGCCGGATCGCTGGCGCTCATTCTAATCTGGGTCTACTACTCGTCGCTAATCGTCCTGGTCGGTGCCGAGTTTACACAGGCCTGGTCTGAAAAGGTCGGCAAAGGGATCGACCCCGACGCCCCCATCGAGGACGGCCCCGACCAGCCGGCCCATCCGGTCGCGGAGGCCCGTGATCCCGCTCCCTACTAGTCTCGTCCTCGAGGACGAGCTACGCGCCGGTCAGGGGCTCCGGGCGGATCGGTCGCTTGACGTTGGCGCCTTGGGAGGCGTGCGCCAGGTCATGGAGGGTCGCGACGTCGTCGCGCTCCAAGTTCAAGATGTCGCGGGCCTCGTGGAGCTTGACGTGCTCACCAGGCTCGACGATGCCGTCGGCCAGGACGATGTCGATCAGGTTGAGCATTAGCGCTCGGCGGACCTCCGTGTCCTGGTCCTTGAACGTCAAGAGAGAACGCTCGAGGGACGGGGGCTGAATTGCAAGACGGAAGATCTTTTTCCGGGCCTCGGCAGACAGGCCGCCCAGGTCCATCGACTCGAAGATCCGGTCGTCCTCGCTCTCGTCCATGTCGCGGTCAGCGGCGGACATGGCGAACAGGGCGCCGAAGAAGGAGAGCTGGAGGTCCTCGGAGAGAGCCGAGAGGTCGAGCGTGGACGGGGAAGACATGTTGGAGGGCAGAAGGGACGGCCCCAAGCTAGCGCCCTCCGCCCTCGAGGTCACGCCGCCCGAGCAATCCGCATCGGTGCGACGGGGACGGGCGCGGTGACGGCGTGGCGCGTAAACAGAGCCTCGAGGTCGCGACGGAGCGAATCGACGCCTGCGATCTCAGGTCCGGCCTGGTATCGCCCGACGACCGACGACACGAAGCGGGACCAGTCGGTGATCGTGACGCCGGGGTGCAGCTCGATGCCGCCCGACGGCTCGAACCCTTCGAGCCACGACACCCACAGCGCCATCTCGTCGTCCCAGCCTGCGGCGGGAACGGGCGATCCGAGCCGGAGCCAAGCCGAGATCGCCTTCTCGTGCTGCACAACGGCCTGGACCACGTCCGGCATCCGCCAGCCGTGGCGGACCCGCAAGCCCGTCGTCGTCTGCACGACCTCGAGGTCGCGGACGCGGATCTCCTGGAGCGTCTGGGCGAGTGTCCAGGCGTCGCCCTCGATGGGGCGCGGGACGGCCGTCTGGGGCGCGTCCGGCTCAAACCGGAACGAGTAACCCGCGAGATGCTCACGCGACCTCGAGGTCGGATCGGCCTCGAAGGCGGCGAGGCTGCGGGAGAGGAGGGGTGCGTACGAGGCGGTCATGCCGTCTGCGAGGGTGCAGAGGCAGGATATCGCGGGCGGGTGTCAGCCGCGTGTCACACCGCGTGCGCTACGGAATGTCGCCGATTCGGGCGAGCGCGGCGTCGGCCTGATCGGGCTGTCCGGCGCGTCGGCGCTCTCGGGCGTAGGCGCGGACGTCGTCCTCGGAGGCGAGCGTGAACGCTTCGTCCCGCATCGAGGTCGCGCCATCGAAGTCGCCGGTCGCTTCGAGCAAGTTCGCCAGGGTCATCGTGTTGCCGAACGTCGGGCTGATCTCGCGGGACCGCTCGGCCCAGGACGTCGCGTCCTCCAAGCGGACGTCGTTGTCGAGGGCGTAGCGGGCAGCCTGGTCCCAGCCCTGCCAGAAAAAGCCGGCCAGGCCGCGCAACTCGGTCTCCATGTTGGCGAGCACGATCCTGGGCGTGTCGACGGTGATCGAGATCGGGACCTCGAGGTCGGCCCACGCCAGGACGAGCGTCGTGGACGTGTCGGACGGGTCGTCGAAGTGGTAGCTCAGCCGCTCGGTCAACGCAGAGGCGCGCGGCGTGACGTCGACGCGGACGGCGTCCTCGGACGGGTCGTAGGAGTAGGAGCCCCACGCACTCGAGGTCGTCGAGAACATGACGGTCCACTCGTCCTCACGGGGGATCATGTGCAGGCCGTAGCGGCCGCCGGGGAGCATCTGGCCTTCGATTAGGATGTCGGTCGAGGTCTCAAAAACCGTGTTCTCGTTGGCGCCCGCGCGCCAGACCTCGCCGTAGGGGACCAGGTCACCCCAGACGCGGCGCCCGTTGACGGCGGGCCGGTGGTACGCGACCTCGAGGTCGGTCAGGCCGACGGTCTGGGAGACCTCGGCGTAGGGGCTCGCGCGTGGTGTGGCGAGCTGGGTCTGAGCGAACGCTGGGGCGGCGAGCAGCGCGGCGGCGAGAACGAGGGGGCGCATGGCGTCGGGTCGGGTTTTGAGCAAGCTAGCGCCGTGGGGCGGAGGGGCGCCGTCCTCGAGGTCGGCTACTCGGCGAGAGGCGCGACGCGCCAGACCACGTTCCCGACATCGTCCGCGACCAACAGCGTCCCGTCCGCGGCCGTGGCGACGCCGACCGGGCGACCGTAGGCGTCCTCTTCGTCGTCCGACAAGAAGCCGGTCAGGATGTCGCGGGGGAGACCCACCGGCATCCCGTCCTCGAAGGGGACGAACACGACCTTGTAGCCGCTCTTGGGTTTCCGATTCCACGACCCGTGTTGCCCGACGACCATGCCGGCCTCGGTCCCGAACCGTCCAGCGGGGACCCACTCGAGGCCGAGCGACGCGGTGTGCGGGCCGAGCGCATAGTCCGGCACGATGGCCTGGCTGACCAGGTCCGGCCGCGGCTCGACGCGCGTGTCGACGGTGTCGCCGAAGTAGCTGTACGGCCACCCGTAGAAGCCGCCCTCGAGAACGGACGTCATGTAGTCCGGGACCAGGTCGCTGCCCAGTTCATCGCGCTCGTTGACCGCCGTCCACAACGCGCCGGTCGTCGGCTCCCACGCCATGCCGACCGGGTTGCGGAGGCCGGTCGCGTACATCGAGGTCGAGCCGTCCTCGAGGTCGATGGCCCAGATCGCCGCGCGGCCGACCTCTTCGTCCAGGCCGTGCTCGCCGACGTTGCTCGCAGAGCCGACGGCGACGTAGAGCGTCCGGCCGTCGTCGCTGGCGATCAGGTTACGCGTCCAGTGCTGGTTGTACGTCCCGGTGGGCAAGATGGCAATGGTGTCCGGTGCAGTCGTGATCGAGGTCGCGTTTTCGGGGTAGTCGAACCGGACGACGGAGCCGCTGTTGGCGACGTAGAGGTCGTCCTCGGTGAGAGCCATCCCGAACGGGGAGGCGAGGTTGGTCAAGAACGGGGTCTGAATCTCGGCGCGGCCGTCGAGGTCCGCGTCACGAAGCAAGGTGATCCGGTCGGCGCTAGGGACGCCGGCCCCGGCCTTGGCGAAGAAGTAGGCGCGGATGCGGCCGATGAGCCCCTTGGTCCCGGCCTCCGGCGGCGCGTTGGTCTCGGCAACCAAGACGTCGCCGTTGGGCAAGACGTGGAGCCAGCGCGGGTGGTCGAGCCCAGCGGCGAACCAGTTGACGGTGTGGCCGGGCGCCGCGACGGGTTGCCGTCCTCGAGGCCAGCCCTGGGCCTCCGCGATGTTGACGGTCGGGATCAGCGTCGAGGTCGGCTCGGGGATGACAGGCGAGCGACCGGTCCCGTCCTCGACGGCGAGCTTCGCGGACTCGCCGCAGCCGACGAGGAGGAGGACGGACAAGATTGGGGCGAGGCGCATCGAGGTCGGGTGGTGGAGCCGATCCCACTCCGTCCTCGAGGACGAGTTCGGCCGCGCGCGAATCTCCGCATCGGCCCGACCTCGAGGCCGCACCAGTGACCCCACTCTCACGAAGCGGTCTGACCTCGAGGACGAACCGAGGCTACGAGGTTGCGCCCTCGAGGCTGAACTTCGATGCAGAGGCGCCCGACCTCGAGGACGTTAGACCCAGTTGTCGCTCTGATCTAGCTAGGCCTCCGACTCGAGGACGACGCGTCCTTGTCCCAGCACCCGGTCCAGCCCCTTCATCAACTCCGGCGTCAGGTCCACGACGGCCGTCCGCGCGTGAAGCCGCATCGGGCGCTGGAACCGGTGGCTCGAGACCTCGAAGTAGATTTTGCACGCGCCGGGGTGCTCCTTGCACAGCGACGCCACGGCCTCGATGTCGTCCGGGCTCGACGTGTCCGCGTCGATCTTGAGCGTCAGCGCCTTGACCAACTGCTCGCGCACACGCCACATCGGCAGGATGTCCTTCGCGACCAGCTTGAGGTCGCCCCTCGAGGTCTCGGCCTTGCCCTTGACCATCATCACGGAGTCGACCTCGATGAGGTGGCCGCAGCGCTCTAGGGTTTGGGCGAACAAGACGACCTCGGCCGCGCCCGTCGTGTCCTCGATGGTGACGAACGCGATCGGCCGGCCCGACTTGGTCGTCCGCCGCGTCACCTCCGTCACGATGCCGATGGCCGTCTGGTCGCTCTCGTGCGGGATGTGCTCCGAGTTGCCGAGCTGGACCGAGCCGAACGTTCGGACCTCCGCCGCGAAGTCGTCGAGCGGGTGGCCCGAGACGTAGAACCCCATCAGGTCGCGCTCCTTGCGCAGCGTCTCGCCCTTGGTCCACGGCTCGCAGTGGGGGAGGGCCGGCACGAAGCTCGAGCCGACCGTGTCGGCCGCGCCGAACAGCGACGACTGACCCGCTGCCTTGTCGGCCTGATACTTCTGCGCGTAGTTCCACGCCAGGGGCACGCCGTCCGAGAACTGGCGCCGGTGCCCGTCGAACGCATCGAGGGCGCCCGCCTCGGCCATCGCCTCCAACGTCTTCTTGCCGACCGTCCGCAGGTCGAGGTCGCGGGCGAGCGCGAACAGGTCGTCGAACGCGCCGCCGGCCTCCTCGCGAGCACGGACGATCTCTTCGATGGCCCCCAAGCCCACGCCCTTGATGGCGCCCAGCCCGAACCGGATCTTCCCGTACTCGACCGTGAAGTGCGCGTCGGAGCGGTTCACGCACGGCGCCAGGATCTCGATGCCCGTCGCGCGCGTCGACTCGAGGGCGGTGGCGAGCTTGTCGCTCGACGCCATCTCGGTCGTGAGCACGGCCGCCATGAACTCGGCCGGGTAGTGCGCCTTGAGGTACGCCGTGTGGTACGCGACCACGGAGTAGGCCGCCGAGTGGGACTTGTTGAACCCGTAGCCCGCGAACTTCGCCATCATGTCGAAGACCTCGTTCGCCTTCGCTTCGGACACGCCCTTCTCGGCCGCGCCCTCGACGAACGTCACGCGCTGCTTGTCCATCTCGGACTGCTTCTTCTTGCCCATCGCCCGGCGCAGGAGGTCGGCGCCACCCAGCGTGTAGCCGCCCATGACCTGGGCCATCTGCATGACCTGCTCCTGGTACACCGGGATGCCGTACGTCGGCGCCAGGATGCCCTCGAGCATCGGGTGCGGGTAGTCGACGGCTTCCTTGCCGTGCTTCCGGTCGATGTAGCTCGGGATCAGGTCCATCGGGCCGGGCCGGTAAAGCGCGTTCATCGCGATCAGGTCGTCGATCGAGGTCGGCTTGAGCTTGCGCATCCACTCGCGCATACCCGAGGACTCGAACTGGAAGACCGAGATCGTGTCGCCCTTCTGGAACAGCTTGTACGTCGCCTCATCGTCGAGCGGCAACGCATCGAGGTCGATCTCGACGCCCTGCGTTTCTTTGATGAGCGCGAGGGCGTCGTCCAGGATGGTGAGCGTCTTGAGTCCCAAGAAGTCCATTTTGAGGAGCCCGAAGTCCTCGATGTACTTGCCGTCGTACTGCGTCACGACCGCGTCCGAGGCGCCGCCCTTGCCGCGCTGGATCGAGACCGGGACGTACTGGCTCACGTCGCCGGGCGCGATGATGACGCCGGCCGCGTGGACGCCCGTGTGCCGCGCCGAGCCCTCGAGGACGGTCGCGTAGTGCATCAGCTTCCTGATGTTGCCGTCGGAGTGGCTGTAGAGATCTGAGAACTCCTTGACCTGGCCCTTGGCGTCTTCGAGGGAGACCTTGACCCCGTCCGGGATCATCTTGGCGATCCGGTCGGCCTCGTCGAGCGGCACGCCCAACACGCGGGACACGTCGCGGATGACCGACTTCGAGCCCATCGTCCCGAACGTCACGATCTGGCAGACCGACTCGCGACCGTACTTCTCGACCACGTAGTCGATGACTTTGCCACGCCCCCGGTCGTCGAAGTCGATGTCGATGTCCGGCATCGACACGCGCTCGGGGTTCAGGAAGCGCTCGAAGAGCAGGTCGTACTCGAGCGGGTCGATGTTGGTGATGCCGAGGCAGTAGGCGACCGCCGAGCCCGCCGCCGATCCTCGTCCCGGACCCACAGACACGCCCAACTTGCGGGCTGCCGTCGTAAAGTCCTGGGTGATCAGGAAGTAGCCGTCGAAGCCCATGCTCCCGATGACGCCTAGCTCGAGGTCGAGCCTCTCGCGGATGGTCTCCGAGATCTCGGGCCAGCGCGTCCGGGCGCCCTCGTACGTCAGGTGCCGGAGGTAGGCGCCGGCGTCCTCGTTGAACTGGGCCGGGATCGGGAAGTGGGGCATCAGGAGCTTGCCCATCTCCAACTCCAGCTTGCACTTGTCCGCGACCTCGAGGGAGGCGGCGAGCGCGGCGTCGACGGCGGCCTCGTTCTCGAAGACGCCCTCGCGGACGGACGAGCCAAACGCGAGCCGCATCTCGTCGGCAGTCTTGAGGTAGAACTGGTCGTTCTCGAACCGCATCCGGTTCGGGTCGTGGAGGTCCTTGCCGGTCTGCAAGCACAACAAGACGTCCTGGGCCTCGGCGTCGAGCTGGTGGACGTAGTGGACGTCGTTCGAGGCGATGGCCTTGACGTCGTACTCCCGTGCCCACCGCATCAGGACCGCGTTGCAGGTCCGCTGGTCGGGGATGGCGTGGTCCTGGACCTCGATGTAGTAGTCCTCACCGAAGATGTCGAGGTAGTCCTCGAAGACGGCGCGCGCCTCGTCCTCACCTTTCTTCAGAATGGTCTGCAAGACCTCGCCCTGCAAACAGCACGTCGTCGCGATGAGCCCGCCGCTGTACTTGCGCAACGTGTCGCGGTCGATCCGGGGCTTGTAGTAGTAGCCGTCGGTGTAGCTCAGCGACGAGAGCCGGATGAGGTTTTTGTAGCCCTCGAGGTTCTTGGCGAGCAGGACCTGGTGGTAGCGGACGCGGTCGGTCTTGTCGTCCATGCCGGACGCCGTGACGTAGAACTCGCAGCCGACGATGGGCTCGACGCCGGCGCGCTTGGCCTTGGTGTAGAACTCGGGGACGCCGTACAGATTCCCGTGATCCGTTATTGCAACGGCCGGATGCTCCAGCTCCGCCGCCCGCCCGATCAGCTTGTCGATCCGGGCCGCCCCGTCCAGCAGCGAGTACTGCGTGTGGCAATGGAGGTGGCAGAACTCGGACATCAGCAGGCGTCGGGGGAACGGCTCGCAAGGTCGCGGCCTCGAGGGCGGATCGGCAAGGGCTGTGGAGAAGTTGACGCCCTCGAGGGCGTGCGGTCTCGCCTCGAGATCGGCGGGCCAGTGCGCTGGCCTGCGAGAAGCGGGCAGGAGAGAAGAGGCTGGCCGTCTGCGACCCCGAGGTCGAGCGCACCGCGGAGGCGGCGTGCGACTTCGAAGACCGCCGCAGCATGCACCAGCGGCTTCCGTCCTCGAGGGCGACTGGTGGTTGCGGGGGCGCCGCTAAACAAAAAACGGGACCCTCCCGAAGGAGAGCCCCGCTCTGATCAGCTAGGCGGTGGACCGCTTAGTTGCCGGCCGGGAGCAGGACGCCGTCGATCTTGTGGACGACGCCGTTCGAGGCCAGGATGTCCGCCGTGCGGATGATGGCGTTCGGGAGGTCGTCGTCGTCCTCGGTGTCGAGACCGAAGCCGGAGCCGACCGAGACGACTGTCAAGGTCTCACCGTTGCGAGTGGTCACCTCGGCGCCGTCCTCGAGGTCGCCGGACCGGATCTCGCCGGGCACGACGTGGAGGTTCAGGATGTCGTCCAGGTCATCACGGGCGAGCAGCTCCTCGGGCGTGGCGCCCAGGGTCGCGAGCAAGGACTGGAACGCGGCGTCTGTCGGCGCGAAGACGGTGAACGTGCCCGAGCCGGCCAGGGCGCCATCGAGGCCGGCCTCGATGACCGCGAGCTCGAGCGTGGACAGGTCCGCCTCGGCGACGACGAGGTCGGTGATGGTCTCGTCCGTGACGTCGTCGGAGTCGCAGGCGGTGAGGACGGGGACCGTCAGGGCGACGAGAAGAAGGGTCTTGAAGAATGTCATGAAGAGAGCGCAGTCGCGCAGTGGTGGAAGCGTCAGAGTGACGGGTACCCTTGAATCAGCTTGAGTGACCAGTGTTTTCTGGAACGAGTGAAAGAGCCGCGCATCCGGCGTCTCCAAGGGTGAGGCTCGGGGACCGAGCCACCCTCGAGGCCGTAGGCCGCCCCCGCCCACACCGCTGATCATGCACGTCGTCTACCTCGACCCCTACTTCCTCGGAGACCCCCTTTTTGCTCCGGGCCTCGCCCGCGACCTCGCCACACGGTCGGACGGCGTGCTGCTCGTCCATGGGAGCGGGGAGCGTGGAGAGCGCGCCCTCGAGTCGTTGGGCCGTATGCCGACTTCGAAGGAGGGGATCTGGGTCACCGACGACCTCGAGGGGCGCGACGCCGTTGAGCGCGCCACGCGAGAGCTCAATCGCGAGTTGCACCACGAGCTCAACGAGGCGGGCGTCGCCACGATTCGGGTCACGGGCGGCGATCGAGGGCTGCTGAAACAACGAGGGGACGACCTCGAGGTCGGCAAGACGGGCTGGGTGTCGACGGCGCTCGGTCAGGGTGTGACGGTCGTGCTGGCCTCGCTCGTCGAGGTCGCCGGTGACGTCCTCGAGGTCGATGCAGCGACCGCGGCGGGTGCTCTAGGGGAAGCTCTCGGCCTCGAGGTGGTCGCGTTGTCGAAGCGGGCGTTGGAGACCGGCGACCTCGAGGCTGAAGGGCGCGCGTTCCCGGATCTAGACGCTGTCAGGCGACTTCGGCGCCCGAATCGCAAGGTTGTCGGCGGGCCGCGGAGTTTGCTTCGGTCCTCGCCAAGCGGCTCATTCGCAGAGCTTTGCAGCTTCGAGGGCTGAGGCCAATCCGCGTTTATGAGCCGTACGGGCGGATTCTGTTTGACAGTTTGCTAACCGTGGGGCTATGTTGGTGGCTCTGGCGAGCTCCATTGGCCGATTTTGCCAGCCTCGCCCACTCCTCCCCCCAACCCTCCCCCTTACTATGGCTGACATGTTTAGCAAGCTCCAGGAGCACGTCGCATCCCTCGAGGACGACTTCAGCAAGTTCTACGACAAAGGCAACAAGGCTGCCGGAACGCGCGTCCGCAAGGGCATGCAGGAGCTGAAGACGCTCGCGCAAGAGATCCGCACCGACGTCCAGGACAAGAAGAACGCGTAGTACGCTCTCTTCTGGATTCCGGGGGCCGCGTCACGGTTGTGGCGCGGCCCCTCTCTATATCGACCCACTATGCGCATCGTCATCCTCGCCCTCGCTCTATCATGGGCGTCCGGCGCTTTGGCACAGGAACCGGACACTCTGGCGGCCGAGGACGGGTGGAGGTCGGACCTTGTCTTGGCGGTCAACGGCAACCAGTCGTCGTTCTCGAACTGGCAGGAGGGGGGCGTCGACGCACTCGCGGTCACGTCGTCGCTGGACGGATCGTTCGACCGCGTGATCGGTCGCGTCTTGACCACCCAGACCCTCCGCCTTGCGCTGGGCGCGCTTCGGCAGGACACGCTCGACATCCGCAAGGCCCTCGACATCGCTCGCTACGACGTGACGGCTGAGCGAACCGGCGGGCCTCTCCGGCCTGCCGTGGCGGCGTCGTTCCGTACGCAGTTCGCGGCCGGCTTCGACTACAGCCCGACCGCGGACGAGTATCCGACCCTCGAGGTCGTGTCGGGCCAAGAGCTGAAAGTCTCCGACGCGCTCGCGCCTCTCGTCATGAGTCAGAGCGTTGGCCTCGCGTACCGGCCGGGTGGAGGGTTCGTCGGTCGGGCGGGGCTCGGAGTAAAGGAGACCTTCGTGCGGATCGAGCGCTTGCGCCCGCTCTACGGCAACGACCCCGATCAAGCCCTGCGCGTCGAGGCCGGCCTCGACGTCGAACTCGCCCTCGAGCAGGAGCTGATGGAGAACGTGGTGCTCCGGTCGAGGCTCTCGTCCTTCCAGGCGTTCAACCAGGTCGCGAGCGACGCGCCGGACGTTCTGTTCGAGAACGTGTTGCTCCTCAAAGTCAACGATGTCTTGAACGTGTCGCTCGACGGAGCCGTCCTCTACGACGCCGACGTGAGCCCCGACGCCCAGTTTCGACAGGCGCTGAGCATCGGGATGGCGTTCGGGATCCTCTAAGGACACGATGGGCGATGGTGCTGCCAGAACGCTGTGGCGCCGTCTAGCGGCTGTCTACGCGCTTCTAGGCCTGGCTCTATGGCCGGTGCCCGTCTTCGGGCTTCTCCACGCCGAGTCGAGCGCCGTGGTCGCCGGCGTCGGGTGCGTGCTCGCCGCTCTCACTACGGGCCGCGCGCTCCAAGAGCTCCCGACCTCGAGGGTGGCGCGCATCCAGCTCGGTGCGTTGGCTGTGCCTCTGGCGATGCTAACGGCTACGCTGGCGTGGCGGCCCAACTGCGGATATGGACTGGGCCTGGTGCTCTTTGCGACGATGGTGCCGCCGAGCGTGCTGTTCGGCCTGTCGGTCGGAGCGGTGACGGCAGGGTGGCCGCGGCCTCGAGTCGCCGCCGTCGGCATCGTCCTGGCGGTCGCCGTTGGCGGAGTGCTGCTCGACCTCCGGTTCCACCCGCAGCTGTTCACCTACAGTCACGTCTTCGGCGGCGTCCTGGGGCCGATCTACGACGAAGAGCTCGCCGTGCGCCCGGGCCTGTTCGCTGCCAAAGCGCAGACGCTGTTGTGGGCGGTCGCCCTGCTGAGCTCTTTCGCGTGGAGACGGAGTCGTGCCCAAGCTCCCAAGCTGGTCGGCGTCGTGGCGATCGCCGGCCTGGCCCTCAGCTACCTCGCGTCCCAGCCCCTCGGGATCACCCAGACGCAAAGCGGCCTCGAGGACGTGCTGTCCGCGCGCGTCGACCTCGGCCGCGTCGTCGTGCACCTCGATCCCGAAACGACGCCCGCCCAGCGCGTCGCGCTCGCCGACGAGGTGCTGTTCCGCTTCGAGACCTTGGCCTCCGACCTCGAGGTCGTGCCCGACGACACGGTCGACGTCTATCTCTACCCGGACGCCGACACGAAGGCGCGGTTAATCGGGTCGAGGACGACCAGCGTCGTTCCGGTCTGGCTGCGCACGCCCCAGATCCACATGCTGGCCGACCAGTTGCCGCGCTCGTTCGCCCACGAGATGGTCCACGTTCTGGCTCGCGAGTTCGGGATGCCGATCATCGGGGCCTCGCCCGCGATCGGGTTGGTCGAGGGCTTGGCCGTCGCCCTCGAGCCGCCCGACGGATGGCCGTCGCCCACCGCGCTCGTCGTCGCCGGCGCAGCGGCGTCGGACGCCGTGTCGGATCCTGGCGAAGCCGTCCGCGCGACGATGTCCCCGACCGGGTTCTGGACCTCGAGGGCGGGCGTCGCC
>NZ_JBARYR010000554.1:0-12875 GCF_049648075.1 Rubrivirga sp.
TGGCGCCGCACGCGAATCCCGGGGATCCCTCGGAAGACGTCGGAAAACATCGTCGTCCCGCGCTCGTCGAGCTCTTGCCGGGTTAGAAAGGCTCCCATCCCCTGACTCTGGCGTTCGAAGAAGCCCCGTCGGCGGAGCATGGCGTCGTTGATGGACTCGGCCTCGACGAGCACTTCCTCGAGGTCGCGAGCGCCTGACGGCAATGCCAGCACGACAACGTTCTCGACGCCGGCCTCGACCGTGACCGTCGTGTCGATCGCGACGTAGCCCGGAAAGGAGGCCGAGATCGCCAAGGCTCCAGGCGGCACGCCGGATAGTTCAGCCATACCGAACATGTCCGCCGACCCACCTATGCCTCCGACCTCGAGGGCGGCTCCTGCGAGCGGGCTCCCAGTGTCTGCGCCCTTGACCAGGATCGACAGTTCCCCATCCTGCGCCGCTAGCGGAGAACACAAGAGAACAGCAATCGCGACGACGAACGAGTACCCTCGGTGCATGGCAGTCTTGGTTGCTAGTAGCTGACTAAAGTCTACAATCAACGAGGGCGGCCCGGCAATCATGCCGAACCGCCCTCGGTCTCAGTACGAGAGGTGGGACGTGTCCCGCCTAGATGTTCGGGTTCGCGTTCCGCTCGGTCTGCGGCAACGGGAAGAACCGCTGCTTGTCCGGCCCGAGGTGGAAGATCCCGAACCGGCGCTGGTCAACTAGGCGGAGGCCCAGCGTAAACAGCTCGCGGTCACGCGTCGCGATCAAGAGGTCCTGATCGATGGCGTCGCCGTCCTCGAGGTCGGCCAAGCCGCGCGAGGTGCGGACGGCGTTGATCCGAGTGCGAGCGTCGTTGTCGTCGCCACCGTCGAAGATGTCGGCCTCGGCCAGGATGAGCGCGTTCTCCTGCCACGTCAGGAACGGTAGGGGGTCGCTGTTCATCAGGTAGAGAGCCTGACGGTAGAACGGACCCGGATCAACGCCTGCGTCACGTGGCGGTGCGATCTCGACGAGCGACCGAGAATCCAGCGAATCGAGGTCGACGAATCGGTCGTTGATGCTGATCTGCGTCCGGCCACGTCCGCCATCGATCCACCACGCGTTTGTGGAGAGCGAGGTGTAACGACCCGAGTACGGCTCGTCCGTCTGAACGAGGCCGTTTTGAGCGAAGTTCGCAGCGGCATCGCGATCGCCGCCGAACAGCGCGATCCGAGCACGGAGCGTGTTGATCACACGGCGATCGTAATCGGTCGCTGCGAGGCCAGCAGCCTCGGCGAGCTTGGCGTCGGCCTGGGCGTAGAGCTCCGCCGTCGGGATCGGTGCAGAGGGGTTCTCCTGGTCCTCACTGATCGGGGCCGCCCCGTTCTGCCCGTCGACGCTGTAGTACGTGCCGAGGAAGTAGCGCGCGACTCCACCGTGGAAGTTGGCCGAGTACAACGCAGCACGCCGTGCCTCGGCACCGTCCTCGTCGTCCGAGAACTCGATAGTCTCGTTTACCCGGCGCAGAAGGTCGTCCGCCGAGAAGCGGTACTCGTTGACCGCGTCGTAAGCGTTGTCGTTCGAGTTGTTATCGAGCTCGATCTCGCCTCGGTCGATCTCGCCGAACGTTGGGAACGTCGAGTTCTGAACCGCGGGGTTGAACTGGCCGACGTCGGCGAGCAAGTCTGAGAGCGTCGCGAGTTGGTCGTAGGAGTCGTTGAACCCCTCCTTGACGCCTGTGATCAGGAACGGGATTTGGCCTTGTGAGTCGAGCGAGTCGCCGACGACACGATCGACGGGGCCGTCGATGTCCTCGACAAACGAGTCACAGCCTGTAAGGCTGGCTCCGCCCAGAAGAAGGAGACCGGCGAGTCCGGTATGGATGTAGTGTTTCATAGATAGAATGGCTTGACGTTTAGTGGCCGGCCTCGAGGCCGGCCACCAAAGCGTCCGAGCTGTCTTAGATGCCTAGTGTGAGCGTGAGGAAGAACTGACGGGGGTTCTGCAGCGTCAGGAAGTCCGAGCCACGCGACAGGCTCCGCGCACCGTTGAAGTTGACCTCTGGGTCAAGTCCATCGTAGAGCGACGTCTGGAACAGGTTGCGAGCCGAGAACGCAAGGGCGGCCGTGCGAACGCGGTTGAGCCCCGGGGCCTGCGCGATGAGACGGCCCAAGTTGTACCGGACCGTGAGCTCACGAAGCTTGAGGTAATCGGCCTCACGAATAAAGTTGTCGTCGAGGGTTCCCGTCGTACGAGCGAAGGCGTTCGCCGCATCGATGTACTCCTGCGTTCCCGGGGTCAGCGTGTCGAGCTGATCGGCGAGATCGTTGCGCTGGGCGTAGTTGCCGAACTGTGCGCGGAACGCGTCCGTGTTGTTGAACACCGAGAGGCCAGTGGCCCAGTCCGCGAGCGCGTAGACCGTGAAGTCCTGGAACAGCGTCAGGTTCGCCGTGAACGACCCGTTGAACTCCGGGTACGGAATGCCCCGGACACACCGGTTGTCCTCGACGTTGCAGGCGCTGTCGAGCGGCATGCCATTGTCGTCGACCTGGACTCCGGTGTCAACGCCGGCGTACGTGCCGTCGTCGTTGAAGAGGGCGCCGTTGACGGGCGTCACGTAGAACGTGGACCGCGCCAAGCCAGGAGCGATGACGTTGACGTCGAACCCGTCGAACAGGTTGGGCAGCGGGTTACCGGCGCCATCGAAGCCGACTGACTCGACCTCGTTGGTCTGGTAGCTCGCGATGATCCCCAAGTCGAGACCAAAGTTGCGCGTCTGAACCGCGGTCGCGTTGATGGCAAGCTCCAAGCCCTGGAGCGAGATCTCACCGACGTTGAACGGGACGTTCGACGCCACGAGACCGGTCGAGGGCGCCAACTGACGACCGAAGATCGAGTCCTCGGCGCGCTGGTTGTAGTACGTGAACTCGATGCCGACCCGGTTGGCGATCTCGAGGTCGATTCCGGTCTCGAACTCGGTCACGCGCTCCGGCTCGATGCCGGTGTTGCCGATCTGGGACGGCACGGCACCCGCACCGTCACCGCCGACCTCAGCCGCGTACAAGATCGCGATCGGGTCGAACGAGTTCGGAAGCTGACCGCTCGCACCGTAGGCCGCGCGGACCTTGAGGATGGAGAACAAGTCGGGGACCGCGTCGAACTGGTCCAGCCGGACGGCCGCACGAGCCAACGGGTAGATCACGCTAGGCGCGTCCACACCGATCGTCGAGGCGTAGTCATTCCGGAAGCCGACGGTGCCGAAGAACGTGTTGTTGTAGTCCAGCGACTGCTCGACGATCAGGCCGATCTGGCGGAGGTTGTTAAAGAACTCTCCGGCGGCCTGGAATTCGGATCCGGCGCCGGCGTTCGGGATGAGCTCTGTTGCAAAGTCCTGGATCCGTGTGCTGAACGTGCGGAGGCGGCGATCGAAGCCTTGGACACCGACCGAGGTCGAGGCGTTGAGCCCCTCGACTGGCACATACCGGTAGCGGGCGTCGACCAAGAACGAGACCTGGTCTGTTGCACGTGTGTACACCGTCCGCTCGCCGTTGGTCACGCCCGAGAAGACGAAGTTGGACGGGAAAAACTGGTCACCGCGCGTGTCGTTGGCGTCGAGGCCAGCTTGAGCGCGAAGCTGCAGGTTCTGGATCGGCGTGTACCGAGCCTCGAACGAACCGAGGAACTGGTTCGTGATGTACTCCGACTCGATGGCACGAACGGCGAGCGAGTCCGTGAACGCGTACGTAAACGGGAAGAGCAGCGTGTTGCCGAGGTAGCCCAGGATGTTGTTGTCGTTTTGGGGCTGACCGACCGAGTTGAAGTTGTACGACGAGGTCGCCGAGAGCTGGAGGTTCGAGAGCGGGAACGCCTCGAAGTTGGCCCGCAGGTTCCGGCGGTTCTGGAAGTTGCCCGGCAGGATGCCGTCCTCGTCGCGGTAGTCGAACTGGGTGAAGTAGCGGACCGCCGAGGAGCCGCCGGAGATGCCGATCGTGTGCTGCTCGATGCCGCCGTCGACGAAGCCGGCGTTGGCGCTCTCGAACGTCTCACCTGCCGTCAGTTCGTCGTACTCGAACTGCTGGGTGTTCTGACCCGTCGAGCCGGAGTAGTTGATCTGGAACGGGAGGGGCGAGTTCGCGCCGCCGCCGATCGTGCCCCGCTTGGTCGTGATGATCACAACGCCGTTGGAGGCGTCCGTTCCGTAAAGCGCTGCCGCGGCAGGCCCCTTCAAAACGTCGATCGTCGCGATGTCGTCGGGGGCCAAGCCGCTGAGCGCGCCGATGCCCTGGCCGCCCGCGCCCAGTCCGTCGAACTGGTCGTTGTTGACGCGGATGCCGTCGACGTAGATGAGCGGCTGGCCGTTGCCGTTGAGGCCACCGCCGCCACGCACGTTGAAGCGGATGCCACCGCCGACGTTGCCCGACGAGGGCTGGACGGAGACGCCGGCCACCTTGCCGTTCAGGAGCTGGTTGACGTCCGAGTACTGCTGGACGTCGGTGAGCTCGGCCGCGTTGATGCGGCTCACGGCCACCTCGGACTGCGAGAGCGACCGCTCCGAGAGCGCGCCCGTGACAACGACCTCCTCGAGGCCGGTCAGGTCGGCCTCCAAGCCGAAGTTCTGCGTCGTGGTCCCGCCGGAGGTCACTGTGACCTGGGCCGTCTGGGTCACGTACCCGATGAAGGTGGCCTGAAGCGTATAGGTGCCCGGGGCGACCTCGAAGGAGTAGCTGCCGTCGATATCGGCGGCGGCGCCGATTCCGGCACGGCCGACGATGGTGACGGCCGCCGTGGTGAGCGGCTCGCCGTTGTCGGCGTCGATGACCTGGCCGGCGATGGTGCCGGTCTGGGCAATCGCGCCAGGACCAGCCGTGATCGCCAACAGGGCGATCGCGAAGCCGAGGGCACGAGAAGCAATAAGTCGCATGAGTGCGCGTGTTGTGTGTGTGAGTGAGCCTCCGGGCCGTCCGGTCGGAGGTAGGGGTTTGATCGGCTCCCAATTTACCAACGCGTGACGCTGGTGTCACGTCACCGTGTCCGAACGCCGTCGGATTGGCCCTGAACGGTCGTATGCGTCGCTGGACCGTCGCCCCGGTGCTGAATAGTCGTTCCAACAGCGTAGACGGCCGAGCGAAGCCGCACCCGGTGGTTAGCACTCCGTCGGCGGGATCCACAGGCAGCCCTCGAGGTCGACCCGGCCGTCGGGGAGGAACGGGACGTTCTCGGACCGGAGCCTCTCCTCCATGACCGTCGGCGATGGGAAGTGGCGGCGGCCGGTCAAGCGGCCCTCCCGGTTGACCACGCGGTGACACGGGACCGAGAGCCCGCCCCCCTCGAGGCCGGCGACGGCCTTCAGCGCCCACCCCACGCCGCGAGACGCCCGGGGAGCCCCCAGAGCGCGGGCGACATGGCCGTACGTCGTAGCCCGGCCGGCCGGCACCTGGCGCACGACGTCGTAGACGCGTTCGTAGAAGCTGGGATCGTCGGCCATGGTCATCGAGGTCGAAGGATTCACCGGAGACTACAGCCGGCCGACCTCGAGGCGGTCCCACCGACCGCTAGACTCCGGCATCTTCCGCTCCCGCCGTGCCCCTCGTCTCTCCCGCCCCCGACTCCCCGATCTCGCCCACCGAGCGCGAGCGCCGAGAACGCGACTTCCGCGACGCCCTCGGGGACGCACTCCCCGACCTCGAGGCCGAGCGCGTTCGGACGGACGTGTCGCTGGCGCCGTTCACGACGTTCAAGATCGGCGGCCCGGCAGACGTCTTCCTCGAGGTCGAGACCGCCGACGAGCTGGCCGCCGCGGTCACTTCCGCGCGGCAGGCCAAAGTCCCGTTCTTCCTCCTGGGCATGGGCGCCAACATCTTGATCGGCGACCTCGGTTTCCGCGGCGTCGTGATCCGCAACGGCGCGGCTCACATCGAGGTCGAGGGCACGACGGTCACAGCCGAGAGCGGCGCCATCGTCTGGCCGACCTTGATCGAGGCCGCGGTGGGAGCCGGGCTGAGCGGCGTCGAGCACTACGCGGGGATCCCCTCGACGGTCGGCGGAGCGCTGTGGCAGAACCTGCACTTTCTGTCGCCGCCACCGGAGCGCGAGCGGACGATGTTTATCGAGGAGGTCGTCACCTCGGCCGAGCTGCTCGGCTCGGACGGGACACGCCGCACCGTCGGCCACGACTGGTTCGACTTCGGCTACGACTACTCGACGCTGCACGTCACCGACGACCTGGTGCTGAGCGCCACGTTCGACCTCGAGGCCGCGGACTCGGCACGTCTGCGCGAGGTCGTCGACGCGAACCTCGAGTGGCGGGGCGCGAGGCACCCGCCGCTCGATACCCAACCGTCGGCGGGGTCCATCTTTAAGAAGATCGACGGGGTCGGAGCGGGACGGCTCGCCGACTGGTGCGGCCTCAAGGGGACCCGGATCGGAGGCGCCATGGTGACGGAGCGCCACGCCAACATCTTGATCAACGTGGGCGGCGCGACGGCGCGAGACGTCCGCCACCTGATCGGCTACGTGCAAGAGACGGTCGAGCGCGAGCAGGGCTACCGGCTCAGCACGGAGATCGGGATGATCGGCGAGTTCGGCGACCTCGGCTCCCTCCCTGCGCACGGCTGGGAGGACGCCGACGGATTCGTGGGCGGCGTGCCGCCCGGCGGCCACCCTGACGCCCACCGCGACGCCGAGCGCCGCTAGCCGTCCTCGAGAGCGCGGCCCGGTTCGTGTCGAACCTTACTCGGGGAGATCGTAACACGGGCGCACCATCCCGCGCGTTCGTACGCTTCTGAATTAAGGGGTTAGCTCGTCCTCGAGGACGAGCACAACATCGGCACACGATGTGCGCACGACGGAGGTGCCCCTCGCGTGCTCACGCCATGCCCTCTCTTTCCCGTCGCGGTGACGCGCGGCTGACAGCCCCCTACGATCGGCGGACCGACGGCCTCGACGGACGCCGCCGGGACCGGCTCGGGCTCATCGCGTCCGTCATCGCCAACGACGGCCAGCCGTTCGTCGCACGGGTCGAGCGCGCCTTGCGCCTGGCGTCAGAGATGCTCGGCTTCGAGGCCGGGCTGCTGGGTCGCATCGAGGGCGGCCGGTACACGGTCATGGTGGTCCACGCACCAGGCTATGGCACCGAGCCCGGATCAGCGCTGTCCCTCGACGAGACGTTCTGCTCCCTGACGATCTCACGGAGCGACGTCGTGGAGATCCCCGATGCGTCCCGGTCTCCGCACCGAGACCACGCAGCACGACGCCGTCTCGGCACGCAGAGCTACGTCGGCGTCCCGGTCTTCGTCGACGACCGGGAGTGGGGCACGATCAGTTTGCGCTCGAGCCAGCCGCTCGACCGGCCCCTCTCGACCGATGACCACGACCTCCTCCGCCTGATGGCGCTTTGGGTCGGCAGCGTCCTCGAGCGCGAGGCACACGAGCACGAGCTGGCCGAGGCGTCCGACCAACTCCGAGCCGTCATCGAAGAGACCCCGATCGTCCTGTTCGGGACCGACGCCGACGGCGTGTTCACGCTCTCGGAAGGAGCCGGCCTCGCGACACTCGGCCTCGAGGCCGGCGAGAGCGTCGGCCGGTGCATCTTCGACATGTACCCCAATGCGTCGACGGCGCTCCGCTGTGTCCGCCGCGTCCTCGAGGGCGACGCCGCGACGTGGGAGGAGAAGATCGGGGACGCCGTGTTCGCGAGTCGCGCTCGCCCGGTGCGGGGTCCCGACGGGGGCGTCACGGGGCTGATCGGGGTGTCGCTCGACATCACGGAACGGGCCCGGAGCCGCCGCGCGCTCGCCCAAAGCGAAGCTCGGTTTCGCGCTCTCAGCGACGCGACGTCCGAAGGGATCGCGTACGTCTCTCAGGGCCGGGTCGTCGACGGAAACGACCAGCTCGCCCGGCTCTTCGGGTACGAGTCCCTCGAGGGCGTCGTCGGGCTGCCCGCGTCGGAGTTGGCAGCTCCGGAGTACCGAGAGCTCGTCCGCAAGATGACGCTCGACAACAACACCGACCCCTACGAGGTCGTGGCCGTACGGAAGGACGGGAGCCGGTTCTGGGCGGAGATCCAGGGCCGCCCCGCGGCGACCGGCAGTCGCGCCGAGCGGGTCACGGCCATCCGCGACGTCACGGCCCGTCGCGAGGCGGAGGAGCAGCGGACCTTCCAGTCCGACGTCCTGGCGCAGGTCTCCGATGCCGTCATGGCCCTCGACCTCGAGGGCCGCATCACCTATTGGAACGGAGGCGCCGAAGTCCTCCACGGCCTGACCTCAGTGGAGGTCATCGGCCGACCTCTGGCCGAGGTCGTCACGTACCTGCTCCCCGAGCTCGGACAGATCACCGACGACGCGGAGGCGGCCCTCCAGAGCGAGGCGGCCAAAGAGGGCAACCTCATCTTCATCGACCCCCACGGCGTCCGGCGGTTCGTGTCCGTCTCGTCCAGCGCCCTCCTGGACTCCGACGGAGGAGAGCGAGGGATGCTCGCCGTCTCTCGGGACGTGACGGCTCAACGCCAGATGTCGGCGCAGCTCCTGCACCAGGCCACGCACGACGCCTTGACGGGCTTGGACAACCGGATCCTCTTTCGGCAGCGCATCGAGCAGGCGTTGGTAGACGACGTCCCTTTCGCAGTCTATTTCATCGACCTCGACCGGTTCAAAATCGTCAACGACTCGCTCGGTCACGAGGCGGGCGACAAGATGCTCCAGGCCATCGCGATCCGCCTCAGGAACGCGCTCGCCCACATCGAGGGCGCCGTCATCGCGAGGCTCGGCGGCGACGAGTTCGGCGTGGTCGCGTCGACGCCCTACCCCGATGAACTGGGGCGCGACCTCCTCCACGCTCTCGAGCCCCCCGTCGACCTCGGATCGAGGACGGTGTCGCCCTCCGCGAGCATCGGCCTGGTCACCCACGCCGACCGGTACGACTCGCCAGAGACCGTCCTCCGCGACGCGGACACGGCGATGTACGCCGCGAAGAAGAACGGTCGAGGCCGGCTCGCCACCTTTACCGGCGCGATGCACCAGGAGGCGACGTTGCGCTTCCGTTTAGAGCAGGACCTCTCGTTCGCGGCCGGGCTCGGACAGATCGTCCCCCACTTCCAACCGATCGTCGACCTCGAGACGGGCGCGATCGCGGGCTTCGAGGCGCTCGTTCGCTGGGACCACCCCGAGCGCGGGGTGATGCCCCCCGCCCTCTTCCTGTCTCTCGCAGAAGAGACGGGGGCCATCGCCGACATCGACCGGTGGATCCTCAAGCGGACGTGCGAGGAGGTCAGCACCTGGGGCGCCGAGGCGCTCGACTCGATGGCCTACGTGAGCGTCAATTGCTCGGACAAGACGTTCCTCGGCGAGGGCCTGGTCGCCTACGCCCGCCAGACCGCGGACGACACGGGCCTCAACCCGGACTGCCTCGTCCTCGAGCTGACCGAGCGCGCCGTCGTCGACCTCGAGGCCGCCCAATCCGTCGTCGCCGCCGCACACGACAAGGGCCTGAGAGTCGCCATCGACGACTTCGGCGCCGGATTCTCGTCGCTCGGCCTGCTCCATGCGCTCCCCGTCGACGGCGTCAAGATCGACCGCTCGTTCGTCTCCGACCTCGAGAACTCGGCCCCCGCACGAGCCGTCGTCCGGGCCGTCGTCCGGTTGTCCGGCGAGCTCGGGATGCGGGCGGTCGCCGAGGGGATCGAGACGCCGGGGCAACTCCGAGCGCTCCGGGAAGCGGGCGCCCACTTTGGCCAGGGCTACCTGTTCGCCAAGCCGGCCCCCTCGGAAGTCGTCCGAGAGATGTTCACCGTGACGCCCTGGGTGGACGATTGGGATCGGTGGATAAACGGCGCACCGGCGCAAGTCGGAACGCACCTGGCCGATACCTAGACGAAGAACGTCCTCCGCCCTGTCCAAGCCGTCCCTTGTCCCCATCGCCGGCTTTCGTCGAGACGAGCGCCCACGAGTGCTCCTCGCCGAAGGCGACTCGATCACGGCGCACGTTCTCCGGCACCGGCTGGAGCGCGACGGGACGGCCGTGGACACGTCGACGAACGGACCGTCCACGCTCGAGAAGCTCCAGTCCGAGAGCTTCGACGCCGCCGTCCTCGATGCCGACCTGATCGGGATCGACGGCCTCGACATCCTGCGTCGGATCCGGGTCGGAGCCGTGAGCCGGCAGGACCTTCCCGTCCTGGTCCTCACCTGGCCCGGCAACGACGGCCTCGCCGCGCGCGCCTACGACCTCGATGCCGACATCGTGATGGGCCGGCCGCTCTCGCTCGCCATCCTCAGTGCCGGCGTGCGCCGCTTGGCGCGGACGGGCAGCGGTGACGGGTCATGATCGAGGAAGAGATCATCACCGGTGCGCTGGTCGTCGCGCTGTTCGCCACCGGCGGGTTGACCGTCTTCCTGATCGGGGCGACCGTGTGGACCCACGCTGCCGCCAGCCGGAACGAAAAACGGAGAGACCGCCGGTGGAACGCCTGGAAGCCCGTTTTGCTCGACGCGCTCGTGGGCTCTCGAGACCCCTCCTCCGTTGCGCTTCTGGTCGGCAGGAACGCTCATGGAGACTACTTCAGGCTGCTGATCGCATACGCGCTTCGATTAGGAGGCCGGAGTCACGACGTCCTCGCCGAAGCGGCGGCCCCCCACCTCGACACCGCGAAGGAGATGCTCCACCACCGCCGGTCGGACCGGCGCGCCCTGGCGACTCACCTGTTCGGCCTGCTCGGGTCGAGGATCGACCTCAAGCCGCTCCGACTCCGCCTCAAGGACGAGTCGCCAGCGGTCGCGATGATCGCGGCGCGGGGCCTCGCCCGGTCCCAGGACCCCGACTTCGTCCGGCCCGTCCTCGACACCCTCGACCGGTTCGAGGCCTGGGGCGTCAACGCGGTCGCGTCGATGCTCGCCCTGTTCGGGTTCGACGCCGCGCCCCACCTCATGCTCGGCGTAGCCGACCCCGCTCGTCCGGAGTCCACTCGGTGCGCGTGTGTAGAGTCGCTCCGGCTCCTAGGCTACCCGCCGGCCAGCGACCTTGCCGTGAGCATCCTCGAGGACGGAGAAACGCCCCTCGAGGTCCAGGCCGCCCTCCTCCGGCTGCTTCGGGACATCGGCGGACCGGGGCACGCCCCCACCGTCCGAGAGCTGACCGAACACCCGTCCGACGTGATCCGAATCCACGCCGTGAGCGCGCTGGCCGCCATCAGCTTGCAACCGGCCGACGCGGCCCGCGTCGAGAACGCGCTGTCCGATACGTCCCCGTGGGTCGCGCTCCGCGCTGCGCAGGGTCTGATCGATTCGGGCCGCGTCGCGTCGCTACGGACCGTGGCCTCGGAGGACTCCGTCCGGGCCGCCGTGGCCCGACAGGCGCTCGCAGAAGCCGGTCTCGCCGAGGTCGCAGCGTGACGGAGACGCTACGCCACGTTGTCCTCGTCCTCGATGTGATCGGGATCACCTTGTTCGCGCTGGGAGCCATCGCCTACACCGCGACGGCGGCTCTCGCGTTTCCATCGCTGCGGAAGCTCCAGCGATGGTCCGGTACGTTCTACTCCGACGAAGCGTCCGGCGCCGCTGCGACCCCGCCGATCACGCTCATCGCCCCGATGTACAACGAGGCCACCGTTTGCGTCGAGGCCGTCCGAGCCCTCCTGGCCGTCTCGTACCCGATGAAAGAGATCCTGGTCGTCAATGACGGCTCGAAGGACGAGACCCTGGACCGCCTTATCGACGCGTTCGACATGACGCCCGCCGTCCGGCCACGGACCGCCTGGATCGGCACGGCGGAGGTCCGCGGTGCCTACCGCAGCCGGCAGCGGCCGGACTTGTGGATCATCGACAAGGAGAACGGCGGCCGGTCGGACGCGATCAACGTCGGGATCAACCACTGCCGGACCCCTCTCCTTTGCGTCCTCGACGGGGACAGCATTCTAGCACCCGACGGGCTGCACCGCGTCGTGCGGCCGTTCCTCGAGAACGCGTCGACGGTCGCGGTCGGCGGGACCATCGGGATCGTCAACGACTGCACCGTCCAGCACGGCCGCGTCACGAACGTGAGGATGCCTGAGTCGTGGGTCGCTCGGTTTCAGGTGCTCGAGTACATCCGCGCGTTCGCGTCCTCGAGGGTGGGCTGGAACGCGATCGGCGCGCTGCCTCTCATCTCCGGGGCCTTCGGGCTGTTCAAGCGCCAGGCCGTCGTGGCCGTCAACGGCCTCGACCCCGACACGGTCGGCGAGGACTTCGAGCTGACCCTGAAACTCCACCGGTACCACATCGACAACGGCATCCCTTACCACGTCGACTTCGTTCCGGATGCCGTGTCGTGGACGGAGTGCCCGTCGACCCTCGAGGTCTTGGGCAAGCAGCGCGACCGGTGGCAACGGGGTGGGATGGAGGTGGTGTGGAAGCATCGCCGTGTGGTCTTCAACCCCCGCTATGGGCGCGTGGGGATGTTCTCAGTCCCGACGTTCCTTTTCATCGAGCTGATGGGTCCGGTGATGGAGGCGTTGGGGTACGTCCTGCTGGTGGTCAGTGTGATCGTCGGGGCCTTCTCAGGGGGCGTCGGCCTCCTCCTCCTCGCCCTCGCGCTCTCCCTAGGGGCGGCGCAGTCGATCGCCGCCATCGCGTTCGAGCAGTACGCGTTCCACCGGTACACATCGACGAGGGACCTGGCGCTACTCCTCGCTGTCGTCGTGCTCGAGAACCTCGGTTACCGGCAGCTCACGGTTTGGTGGAGGCTCCGTGGCATCTGGAAGTACATCCGCAAGGACGACTCGTGGGGCGAGATGACGCGCACGGGGTTCGCGACCTCGCCATGACCCGCCTCCTCGCCATCTTTCTGTGTGCGTCCGCCGCGGCCCAGACGCCGGCGACGGCCTCGGACTCTGTTCGGGCCGCGCCCTCGAGGGCGTGGGGCGCCGTGGTGACGACGGG
>NZ_JBARYR010000555.1:0-4178 GCF_049648075.1 Rubrivirga sp.
TATCTGCGACGCGCCCTCGACCATGAAGGAGCTCGCAACCTTGGTCGCGCTCGTTCAGTCCCTCGTCGTCGCCATCGGCGACCGGTACGATCAGGGCGCCCCGATCCAACTTCTCAAGCCCTGGATCTTGCGGGAGAACAAGTGGCGAGCTGTCCGCCACGGCCTCGATGCGGAGCTGATCTGCGACAACGAAGGGGACCACGGGGCACTGCGCGACATGCTCCCGAACCTGATCGAGGAGTTGGAGCCGACCGCCGAGCGACTCGGCTGCCTTGATCACTTGCGCGGCGTCCTAGACATCCTGGACAACGGCGGGTCTTCCGAGCGACAGCGGGCCGTCTACGCCAAGATGAAGCGGCTTCCCGACGTGGTCGCGAGCCTGACCGGCGAGTTGCGCGAGAGCGTCGACTCGCTGCCGGCCTAGGTCCGACCTCGAGGGGGACGGCCCGCGTGCATCTGAGAAGACGAGACGAGCAGCGGCACCCGCCGACCTCGAGGACGTAGATGCGTGTGGACACCCTCGAGTTATGCCCGCCATCGCCACCGCTCCGACATCGCTCCGCGACGACCTGATCGCGCTTAGACGGCACCTGCACACGATCCCGGAGCTCGGGTTCCAAGAGGTCAAGACGTCGACCGCCCTCCGGCAATGGTTTACAGGGCGCGGGTTCGAGATCTCCGACCCCATCGCGAAAACGGGATTCACGGTCGACATCGAGGGCGCGCGTCCTGGCGCCAAGGTCGGGTACCGATCGGACATCGACGCGCTGCCGATTGTGGAAGCCACCGACGCGACCTACAAGTCTCAACACTCGGGTGCGATGCACGCCTGCGGGCACGACGGCCACATGGCGATCGCGGCCGGTGTCGCTCTCCTGGCCCGAGAGCGCCGCGACGACTTTGCCGGGACGGTCCGGGTCCTGTTTCAGCCCGCCGAGGAGATCGCCCCGTCGGGTGCCCCGGCCATGATCGAGGGCGGTGCCCTCAACGGCCTCGAGGCCGTGTATGCCGTCCACGTCGACCCGAGTCAGCCGGTGGGTCGGTTTGGGTTCCGCAACGGACCACTGACGGCGGCCTGCTGCCCGTTCCGCGTCGTCGTGCGAAGTGAGAGGTCCGGGCACTCGGCTCGTCCACACGAGGCCGTGGACACGGTCTGGGTCGCGACCCAGATCGCGACCGAGCTCTACCAGTTGGTCGGCCGCGTCACGGACGCACGCAAGGCTGCCGTGCTCACGATCTGCCGGATGTGGGGCGGCGACGCCCTGAACGTGATTCCCACGGAAGTGGAGATGGGCGGCACGCTCCGCTGTGTCGACGGCGAGACGCTGGGCTTCTTGCGCGAGCAGATCCGCCGCGTCGCCGGCGCCCTGGGCGCCCTCCACAAGGCCGACGTCGACGTCGACTTCGAGGGCACGCTGCCCGCCGTCGTGAACACCGACCTCGAGGTCGATCAGGCCCGCGGTGCGGCGGCCGACTTGTTCGGTGGCGAGGCCGTCAATGACCTTCGGTTTGCGAGCATGGGTGGCGAGGACTTCGCGTTCTACCTCCAGAAGGTCCCCGGCTGCATGATCCGGGTCGGGACGTCCGGCGGCCCCGAGACGCGCTATCCACTCCACCATGCCCGCTTCGACCTCGATGAGAGCGCCCTCCCGCTCGCGGCGAAGCTGATGACCGAGGTGTGCATCCGCGATCTCAACGCGCGCTCGGGAGCCTAGCTCGCCCTCGAGGGTCGAGGCCCCGTGTCGTCCTCGAGGGCGACGATCGAAGCGTAGACTCTGGCACCTCCCGCCACGAGAATGATCCGCCTCGCCGCCCTGATTCTCCTGTCTGCCGCCCTGGGCGTGGCGCAGGCACAGCCCACCGCGGGGGACCTCGCCATCAACGAGGTCATGTACGACCCGCCGGCGCCGCAGCTGTCGGGGAACGAGTGGATCGAGGTCGTCACCGTCCTAGATATCGCGGTCGACCTGGGCGGGCTCACGGTCACCGATGGCAGCGGGACCTCGGACCCCGTCCCAGCTGGGGCGCTCCTCGAAGCTAGGGGCTTCGTGGTCCTGGTCCGCAGCGCCGACGCGTTCGCCGCGGCCTACCCCGGTGTCGCGTTCATCGCCCTCGAGGGCTTCCCGTCTCTCAACAACTCCGGCGACCGCGTCGCGATCGTCGCAGGCGGCCTCGAGGTCGATGCGGTGCCGTACGATCCGTCCTGGGGCGGCTCGGACGCCTCACTCGAGCGGCGGGACCCGCTCGGACCGAGCGACCAGGCGTCGAACTACGGGACCACGACGTCGCCGAGCGGCGGCACACCGGGATTCGTCAACACGCTGTTCGCCCAGGACACCGAGCCTCCCAGCCTGATCGCGGCCGGCGCCCTCGATGCCCAGACCGTCCGGCTCGTGTTCGACGAAGCTCTCGATCCGGCGACCTCGACGGACGTCTCGCGATACGCCGTAAACGGGACGGCGCCACTCATGGCCGACCTCGGAGCGGACGGCTCGGAGATCATTCTCGCACTGGCTGTCCCGCTCACGGGTCGTCAGACCGCGACCGTGACGGTGACGGGCGTCGCGGACCTGAGAGGCAACGTCCTCACGTCGGCCTCGAGGACGTTCTTTTTCGGCGAGGGTGACCCAGCAGATGTGCGCGACCTGGTCATCAACGAGTTTTTATACGACGAGCCGACATCCGACAACCCCGGTGAGTTTGTCGAGCTGTTCAACCGGACTGACAAAGCGTTCGACCTGCGCGAGTTCACGCTCAACGACGGGACGGGAGACGCGGAGCCGGTCACGGATCAGCCGGTCTTCGTCGAGCCCGGCGGGTACGCTGTCGTTGTCGAGGACGGAGCGTTGTTCGGCGCCGTCTTCCCCGGCGTCGAGTTCATCGAGCAGCCGTCGTGGAGCGCGCTCAACAACTCCGGCGATGCCATCGTGCTCGCGTTCCAAGGCGTCACAGTCGACTCGCTGCTGTACACACCGAGTTGGGGTGGCGAGGACGCGTCGCTCGAACGGAGGGACCCCGACGGCCCGTCGTCGGTCAGCGCCAACTGGGCGACGACGACCGACCTGCGCGGCGGTACGCCCGGCGAGGTCAACAGCCAGTTCGCGCCCGACGTCACCGGCCCGCTGCTCCTCTCCGCGACGGCATCCCGCAGCGGCCTCGAGGTCGAGGTCGTCCTCGATGAGCCCCTGACACCGAGCAGCGCAACGGCTGGGGCGTTCTCCGTCGAGGGCGCGGCGGTAACGGCGGCCGACTACCGAGCCGAGAGCACGTCCGTCACGCTGACGCTCGCCTCCCCCCTCTCCGCCGGCACCTCGACCGTGACCGCGACGGGCCTGATCGACCTGTTAGGCAACGCCACACCGACTTCGACGACGACCGTCGACTTCACGCCGGACGGCACCGCGCCCGAGATCGCCTCGGCGGCCTCGAGGTCGGACCGCGTCGTCCGGGTCACGTTCACGGAACCCGTCACGTTCGCGTCGGCCTCGAGGGCGGAGAGCTACCGCGTCGACGCGACGTTCACGCCCGCCTCCGTCGACGTCGTCGGGCGGGCCGACGGCGGCATTACGTCCGTCGACCTGACGTTTGCCGAGCCGTTTGCCGACCGCTCGGTCCCCGTCCTCGAGGTCTCAAACCTGCAAGACCTGGCGGGCAACGTGACCGTCGTCTCCGCCGGCCGGTTCTTCGTCGGCCAGCCCGACACGCCCGGACCCGGGGAGATCGTGATTTCCGAGATCATGTACGACCCGCAGACCGGCAGCGACGGCGAGTACCTCGAGGTCGTCAACACGACCGCCGACCGCGTGTTCGACCTCGAGGACGTGCGCGTGGACGACGGAGACGCCGACGGCGACCCGCTGACCTCGGAGCCGACGATCCTTCTGCCCGGCCAAGTCCTGGCCGTCGCCCGCGACCTCGAGGCCGTACGGTCGGTCTTTCCCGACGCCGTGTTCGCAGACGGAGGGAGCGCGATCAGCCTGTCGAACTCCGGCGAGGCCGTCGTGCTACGGGCTGCCGGCGCCGTCCTCGACTCGGTGTTCTACCAACCCGACTGGCACCGCGTCGAGCTCGACGACGCGACCGGCATCAGCCTCGAGCGCCGCGATCTCGGGGGCGACGCAAACAGCGCCGCCAACTGGTCGTCGTCGCTCGACGATCTCGGCGGCACGCCCTCGAGG
>NZ_JBARYR010000556.1:0-3427 GCF_049648075.1 Rubrivirga sp.
CCGGGTCCCACGTCACCTTTGTGACCGGGTGCGGCGCCTCCTGCATCCACGTCAGGTTCGAGAACGCGCCGTCGTAGAGCGTCGGGCTGGTACGGACGACGAGCTCGATCTGGTCGTCTGCCGGCGCTTCGAGGCCAGACAGGTCCGCGGATCCGCCGCCGGAGCCGAGAGACCCAAAGGCCGTCCCAGCGATGAACCCGTCGTGGACGGCGGTCCGCCACGCCGTCTCGAAGTCGCCGCCGATCCGTCCTCGAAGCTCTTGGCGCAGAAGGTCGTAGCCCGAGTTGTTACGGCCCGTCGCGAGGGCGTTCAGGACCTCGAGGTCGGAGTGCGCGGCTCGGTAGAGCGGCGAGATCAGCGGCTGGATGATGGAGACCGTCCCGTCGTAGGCGCGGCCGTCGCCCCAACGCTCGAGGTAGTGCGCCGACGGGACGTGCCACGTGGCCCGCTGTGCCGTCTCGTCACGGTAGAGGCCGTGATGGATCGAGGTCGGGACGTTTGCGAGTGCGGCCTCGAAGCCGAGCTCGGCGGGGAGCGAGTAGACGGGGTTCGTGCCCAAACACAGCAGCATGTCCACGTTGCCCGCAGCCATGTCGCGGACGAGCGACACCAACTGGGGG
Organism: Rubrivirga sp.; assembly: GCF_049648075.1. Lineage (GTDB taxonomy): Bacteria > Bacteroidota > Rhodothermia > Rhodothermales > Rubricoccaceae > Rubrivirga. The sequence goes on from NZ_JBARYR010000556.1 coordinate 621, forward strand.
CCAACCGGCTCGACAGCGGCTGCGCCCGTCGCGAGATACTGAACCGTCGAGCCCCCGAACTGACCGTTGAGGGCCGCGGCGAGCGCGTGGACTTCGGCGGGCTGCGTTGCGCCGGCGACAAAGGCCGCACGGCCATTCGCGGCGCGCACGTCGTCGACGATGGCCTCGACGAACGGGCCGAGTTCGTCCGAGACGGGAGCAACTGACCCCGCGCTGACGCCGAGACCGCGTGCAATGGCAGCGGCGACGAACGGGACGGCCCCGGCCTTGACGGCGCGGCGGTGGTCCGCCATGCCGCCGGTCGACGTCATGGTCGACTCGACGACGTAGAGGCGGGACATCGAGCCGCGCTCGTCGACGCGCCTCGAGGCCGCGTACTGGCGACTGTTCCAGACCTCGTTGGCGTCTTCCGCCCCTACGAAGTCGGCGTCGAGGGAGACGATGACGTCCGCGTTCTCGAAGCGGTACAGCGGACGCGCGGCTTGGCCGAGTGCGGCCTGCGTGCCGAGCGCCTGAGCGTCCTCGAGGTGGGCGCCGAGCGTGATCCAGCGCGCGCCAGGATAGGCGGCCTCGAAGCGAGCCCGGAGGGCGTCTTGCGTGGGGGATGCGGACGGCTCGGCCAAAACGGCGACACGCTGTCCGCCTTGCAGACGGAGGCGGCTCGCTTCTGCGACGAAGGCCTCCCAGTCCGTCCGCCCAGCGACGTCACCGGATCGCGAGACGACGTGGCGGCTCCGGTCGGGGTCGTAGAGTTGGAGGACGGACGCCTGGACGAAGGCGCCAGACGCGCCCTGGCTGATCGGGTGATCCGGGTTGCCCTCGATCTTTGTGGGGCGCCCCTCGTGGCTCTGGACGAGAACCGGGAATGCGACGCCACCGAGCGGCATCGCGGTCGCGTAGTAGTTCGGGATGCCCGGGATCACGTCCTCGGGCTTGCGGGCGTACGGGAGAATGGTCTCGACCGGACGGCGGCATCCCGTCACACCGGCGAGCGCGGCGCTGGCGCCCATGACCTTTAGGAAGGTGCGGCGGCTTGGACCGGCGTCTCCGTCACCGACAGCGCCCGGCAGGAACTCGTCGTTGGCGATCGCCGGGTCCAGCGTGCCGGCCAGTCCGGCGCGGCTGCGCCACGTCGGCGCCTGTCCCTGTGCGGCCAGGGCATCTTCGTCGGTGGCGCGGTCCGCAGCACTGAGGACGTCGAGCTCGATCATTCGGGTGTCGTTCGGGGTTCGTGGCCTTGACGTAGGCCTCGTCACTGAGACCCTGTCGTCAACGGTCGAGTCTAGTAGTGGCAAGCCGAGCAGTTCTGGGGAGGCTTGATCCCTTCGTTCTCGATCCGTTCGAGGTTGGTCGAGATCAGCTGAGCGTAGCGCTCGTCGTCCTGCTTGATCTCCTCGAGGTAGGCCAGGTTGGTGACCTCGTCCGGTGGGACGAGGTGTTCTTCGGGGGCGCGGTGGCACTCGAGGCACCACCCCATCGACAACGGCTCGGCTTGATAGACGACCTCCATCTGGTCGATGCGACCGTGACAGCTCGCGCAGCCGACGCCGATGTTGACGTGGACGCTGTGGTTGAACTGCGCGTAGTCCGGCAGGTGGTGGACCTTGACCCACTCGATGGGGACGCCCGTCGCCCAGCTCTCGCGAACGGGGAGCAGTTTCTCCGAGTCCGTCGCCACGACGCCGTGGCAGTTCATGCACGTCTGGGTCGAGGGCACGTTCGCGTGCGGGCTCTGCTCGACGTGGTTGTGGCAGTACCGGCAGTCCATCCCCAACTCACCGGCGTGGAACGCGTGGTTGTACGGGACCGGCTGGTCCGGCTGGTACCCGACCTCGTAGAACTCCGGCGACAAGTAGTACCACGCCAACAGGACCACGAACACACCCCCGCCCAGAGCGCCGAAGAGGGAGACGGTGGGGAGCGCGTTGGCTTTGCGCGGGAAAAGCTGCATGTCCGCTGGAAGGGGGAGCCGGCCCGGTCGTCGGGGTGGCACTCTCGAATGTAGATCGGCCCGGTGAGGGGTCCGACGAAGATAAGGCCGAGAGCGGGACCACTTACCGTGCGGCGCTCCCTCCGGCTGGCCCGCATCGCCAAAAACGGCCGTACGGCCACAAAAGAGCCGATACCCAAATCCGTGCCTAAAAATTATCCGGGACCCCCCGACGCTCGGTCGTCGCGTCATTTGCGGGCGGCCGGACGAGAAACCTAGGGAAACCTAGACAATGCTCGGGAGGCCCTGTCGCCGGGCTGCGACGCGCCCGACTCGGCCGAGCCGGTCGTCCTCGAGGGCGCTTCGCTAGCTCGCCGTCTCGGCCTCGAGGGCGCTTCGCTAGCTCGCCGTCTCGGCCTCGAGGTCGGCCGGAGCCGGATCGGTTTTTTAGGTTCGACCTCGAGGACGCGTCATCCGGTGGAAGCGCATCGAGAGCAGGACCGAGGCCACGGCGAGGCCGAGGGTCAGCCCCCACCACAGACCGGGCGCCCCCCACCCGAGCCCGAGCCCGAGACCGGCGCCGACACTCAGCCCGACGCCCCAATAGGAGAACGCCCCGATCAGCATCGGGACGCGGGTGTCCTTGAGACCTCGGAGCGCGCCCGCGACCGACGCCTGGACGCCGTCGAACAGCTGGAACACGGCGGCGATGCCGAGCAGCGAGGCGGCCAGCGCCGCGACCTCGAGGTCGAGATCGGACCCGGCGTAGATCCACACGATGGCCTGGGGCGCGAACCAGAACACGAGCGCTGAGCACAGCATGAACAGCGCTCCGATCGCGGCGGCGGTCCACCCCGCTCGCGCGGCGCCCTCGAGG
>NZ_JBARYR010000557.1:0-4230 GCF_049648075.1 Rubrivirga sp.
TGTTCGACAACGGCGACAACCGGGCGTACGGCGCGGCCTCCAACTACAGCCGGGCCGTCCAGTACCGGATCGACGAGGACGCGATGACGATCCAACAGGTCTGGTCATACGGGAAGGACCGAGGGGCCGAGACGTTCTCGCGCATCGTGTCGGACGTGGACTACCTCCCCGGTGCCGACCACGTCTTGTTCTCGCCGGGCGCGATCCAGGGCGCCGGTGGACCCGAAGGCCGCATCCTCGAGATCGACCGAGCCTCGAACGTCGTCGTATTCGACGCGACCGTGCGGGCGCCGACCGCGCCGTTCGGGATCACGTTCCACCGCGCCGAGCGCCTGCCGCTCTACCCCAACTAGAAACGCCCCGCCCGACCTCGAGGTCGGACGGGGCGAACGAGTCGTCCTCGAGGTCGGCTACTCGCCGCGGCCGGTCTCGGCCTGGAGGTCCTCGATCTTTTTGGACGCTTCGGCCTTGGTCAAGCCGTTGTAGTCCTCCGGGTTCTCGCCGGCCTGCTGGGCCAGCGTGTGGAGGTACGAGCGCTGCGCGCCGGTCATCTCCTCGTCGCCGGTCGTCCAGTTGTCGGGGTCCTTCTGGGCGTTGGTCGAGGTGTCGTTCTGGTCTTGAGGGGTCGCCATGTCGATGGGGGAAGAGGACTCTCAAGATCGAGGTCATCGATGACGAGGGCGTGTCGCTCGGGAACGCCCCGGTGGGTGTGGTGGGTCGACTCCTGATCGTCCTCGAAACCGACGGCCTAGACCGGTTCGTCACCTCCAACGTAGAGGTCGGCGGACCCCCATGTGAAGGGCGTACCGTCGCGAAGAGCGATGCCACACCCGTGCTCCCCTTCCCACGGCACGTCGAACACCAAGAGCAGGTAGCGGTAAGCGAACGAGTCATGCTCCGCGTCGATCTGGACCGTCGTGAGACGTGCGGCCCGAAAGGCGTCGTCGGGAGTTCTAATTCCGAACGCCGCGCGGTTGGTCGCCGTCTCGTCTTCGAGTCTGGTCGCGTGGACGTGCCCGTACGACGTGGTCTCGAAGCATATCTCGGCATGCTCGTGTAGCATCGTCGCGACTTGGTCTCGGTGTTGCGGCCCGAGCGCCTGGAGGTCGTGGACGCGCGCTTTCATGGCGTCGGTGACGCGGTCGTCCTCGAGGTCGGTGAACAGCTGGACCGTCACCTCGAGGTCGAAGAGCGGGCAGAACGCTGCCGTCGAGGCGAGGCCGTACTCGTCGACCTCGATGGTCATGCCTCGACGAGCGAGCGTGCGAGCGCCAGGGCCCCCTCGACCGGCTCAGCGGTGCACGGGGCGACGTCCCACCCCGGGAGGTGGCGCTCAAGGGCGCCCTCGAGGGCGGACTGGTAGGCCGGCTCGCCGCTGAGGCCGCCGGTGTAGCGGAGCCGGTGCTCGACGTCGTCACCCAGGCGCGTCGCGATCCAGCCGGCTTGCTTGGCGAGCGCGTTCGTCTCGGCTCGCAAAGCGACCTCAGAGGCCCAGTCGCCGGCCTCGACGGCCGAGAGGAGAAGGGGGGCAAACGATGCGAGCGGCACAGCGTCGTTGTAGACGGCGCGGATGACGTCCTCCCTCGAGGAGAGGCCGAAGCGCTCGGCCGCCAGCTCTGGCATCGATGTCGGTGGACCGCCATCGAAATGGGCGAGCAAGACGCGCAGGGCGGCTTTTCCTAGAGCCGTGCCGCTCCCGTCATCGCCCAGCGCGGATCCCCATCCGCCGGCCCGGACCGTGTTCCCGCTCTCTGCCTTCGCGTACACGAACGAGCCCGTCCCGGCGATCAGCAGCGCACCGCTGCCCGTGCCCCACGCTGCCCGGTACGCCACGTCCCCGTCGTGCACGACCGCGACGGCCTCGAGGCCGAGACTCGCACGCAGGCTCTCGGCGATCGCGGTCCTCGTGTCTTCGCGCCCAGCGCCCGCGAACCCGACCGCGACGGCGGCCAAGGGAGCGTCGGCCTGCTTACGCGCCTGGCCGACAAGGTCTGCGACGATGGCCGCGGCCGCGTCTGTCCCATCCCGGAGGGCCTGCGCGCCCGGACCGGTCAGGCGGATGAGGGAATCGCCGCTGGAGGCGAGGGCCGCCGTTTTGGTCCCCCCCGCATCGAGGCCGACGAAAAGCGGTGCGTTCATGATCTCGGAGTCAGGTCCAGTCGCGACTCCGGCAGCGGAGCGGATGGGTCGATCACCAGGAGCGGCCCCGAAGGTCCCGCATCGAGGTCGACGCCGACCGTCGGGTCAGGCCGGAGTAAGGGCGTCAGGATCGTCGTGACGCCATCGGACGATCGGATGCGGACGGACCAAACGGCCCGGCCAGGCTGGTGCTTCTCGAAGAGGACGGAGGGGCCGGGTTGAAGCGAGGTCGGGTGACCACCCGGAGGCGCCAGCGGTCGAGCGAACGATCGCGCGGCCGCCATTTGGAACGTCGAGAGGAGAGGGTAGTCGGGGCCGCCTTGGAGCACCCCCCAGCGCCACGTGGTCGTGAGAGGGCCGTAGCGGTCTCTCAGCTCCGCGCGTGCGATTCGGAGCGAGGACGGCAGGAGCGCCACGCTGAGCGAGTCGGACAGGTCGGGAGGCGCGCCGGTGAGCTCTCGGTGAGACCTGAGCCACCACTCGAAGATGGACGGCGCGATCGCGTCCGCACGGTAGGCGCCGTCCCAACCGTTGAGGTAGGCGTACGACGTCTGCAACACGTCGGGTAGGGAGTCGCGCGCGCCGAGACCTCGGATCAATCCCGGAAGCTGACCCCGTGCCCACTCGCTCGCGACATCGCGGTCCCGCGCCGGCACGTCGGTCAGGACGTAGGTCGTGGTCGGGGCCGCCCTCGAGGTCGAGTCCGGGACGGCGATGACGGAGTCTGGGATCGCCCTCGAGGACGTGAGCCCGTATCGGGCGAGGGAGTCCGATGCGACCAGGACCGTACCGTCGCGCTCGAGGGCCACTGCGGGCGATCCCAACACGCGACTTCCCGTCGAGGTCGTCAGGCCGTCTCCGTCGAGGAGCGTAAACGAGGTCGGCACTCGTCCGGCCCGGAGCGCCCGGTAGGCCTCGAGGTCGGTGCCGAGGCCGAAGCCTGACCATCGGACACGCCATCCCGTCAAGGCCATCGTCGAGTCGACGGCCGTCGTGCCAACCGAGTCCGTTGCTGCGGTTCCGGCTCGCAGGACCAGGCCCGACGTGTCCCGTGCGACCTCGAGGAGCGTTTCGTCTCCGTCGCGCTCGACGATCCGGCTAAAGACGGGAGAGGGGAGTGGGCCGCCGTAGCGCTCGAGGGACAATGCGGAGCCGCGCAGCAGAGCCCAACTCCGGCCACCGCTCCAGCCCGTCGGGCTAGCGAGCGTGCCGGGGATCGTGAGGACCGTCGAGGCCTGGCCGCCCGTGCGGAGGACGGCCGGCGACAAGAGGGGAAGCGCCGACGATCCCGCCGAGGCTTGGTACGCCAACAAGCCTCCGCGGTCGAGGGAGTCTGACGACGCGTAGGCACGGTCGAAGCCGCCACCCTCGGCCTTGAAGAAGGCCCGGAACAACGAGTCTGCGATGACGAACCGGGCGACGACGGAGTCCTCGAGGGCGGCCGAGGTCCAGGTCGTGTCTTGAGAAAGCGCCGGGGCAGCGAGGTAGACGTGCAGACGCTCGACGGCGAGGGCGTCCCACGGCGACCAGGCGCCCGGGACGACGTCGGCCACGATAAACTCGTTGCCTTGCGCGACGCCCGGCTCGGCGAAGCCGGCGGACGCCCCGCGAGCGTAGGCCTCTAAGACGCGGCGCTCGTCCTCGGTCAAGGTCTCGTAGGTGCGACGCGCGAGCGACCCGAACCCCAGCGTCCGGGCGTGCAGATCGAGCTCGCGGACGTCCTCCCCGAACCACGCCGAGAGCGTCCCTTGAGCCGCCTGCCTCCACAACGACGCCGCCCAGCCCATGTCGACCGCGTGCGCATATCCCAGACCCGCCGCGACCGCGACGTCGTCGGCGCCCTCGATCCAGACGCGCCCGCTGTCGCCCCACGCGATCGTGACCGGCGCCTCGAGGCCGTCGACCTCGAGGGTGCCGTCGCGCGTCGGCTCGGTTCCGTAGGCCAAGACGCTCGCGGCCGCGGCCAGCCCGACGAAGACCAAGAGCGCTGCGCCCAGCGTAAGGAGGAGACGGGTCACAAGCGAGAGAGAGGGGAGAGGAAGCTACCGTCTGTGCCGTCGTACTCCGCTACAGCGCCGACGCTCCCAAAAA
>NZ_JBARYR010000558.1:0-2458 GCF_049648075.1 Rubrivirga sp.
TCGCCGTACGCCTCGGCGTCGGGCGCATCGCCGACCCCGGCGCCGTCGAGGATGATGGTGACAAAGACGGACATGGGGTGTGGGCTGGAGGCAAGGGAAGATGCGACCGTCCTCGAGGTGGAGCGAAATGCGAGAAGAGGTCGGGGGTGAGGTCGGTCTCGTCCTCGAGGCCGAGGCGATCTCGAACGCCCCCTGCAGCGCCGTTGCAGGCGACGGCGTCCTCCCCGTCGATCCAGAGGTCCAGCTCGAGGCCGGACGCGCGACGACCTCGAGGACGGCCTACCTCGATTCGTCCCCGCGACACGCTCTTCCAGCCATCACGCCGCCTCTCTCCCGCCGTGTCTCCTCACCTCCGCCCCCTCGCTCACCTCCATCGACACGACCTGCGCTTTGGGCCGGCGGCGACCTCGGCGGCGCTCGCGGGCGATCGTGCGGAGGTAGGGGTAGAAGTCGACCTGGATCGTGTGCCGAGGGGACTTCGTGTAACGCTTCTGGATGGCTGCCAGCGTCTTGTCGACCGCCTCCCGCATCACGCCGTGCGCAGGTAGGCCGGCCGTGCCGGTCACCAGATCCGCGACCCACTCCGACTGCGCCTCTGCCAGAGGCATCGTGGCGCCCAGAGGCTGCACCAGCCCGACGAAGTACAGCCCGGGGACTTCGAGGTGGGCGACGTGACAGAACAGTTCGACGCGGTTACCGGCCGGGTCGAACACCTCCGGCATCAAGAACGGAACGTTCACCTTGTAGCCCGTCGCCGCCACGATGATATCGGCCGTCTCCTTCGTTCCGTCCGCGAACACGACGTGGTCCCCGTCTAGGCGCTCGATGGTGGGCTTGACCGTGATCCGACCGTGGCCGACGTGGTCCAGCAGATGAGACGAGATCGTCGGGTGCTCACTGCCGAACGGGTAGTCCGGCGTCGGGAAGCCGTAGTCCTCCTGCCGTCCTCGAGCGATACGCAGGAGGGCCGCGAAGCCGCTCCGCTGCAGCACGTGCGGCAAGCGCGTGAGGACCGGCTTGAGAAGGGAGTCCGTCGGGACTCCGAAGACGTACTTCGGGACGATGTGCGCGCCACGGCGGACGCTCAGGAACGTGGCCTCCGCGTGCCGCACGGCCTCCGTCACGATGTCCGTCCCCGAGTTACCGACGCCCACCACGACCACGCGCCGGTCGGTCAAGACGTGCGGCGTCTTGTAGTCGTGCGAGTGGATGATCTCGCCCGAGAACGTCCCGGGCCACGACGGCAAGCTCGGGCTCCAGTGGTGCCCGTTCGCCACAATCACCGATTCCGTCCTGATCACCTCGACCTCACCCACGTCGACGCGGCGGACGGTGACCTCGAAGCCACCGCCGGCCAGCGGCTCGACGTGCTCGACGCGGGTGCGAAACTCGACGTCGTCCCGGATGCCAAAGTGGTCGACGTAGTCCTCGAAATAGTCGAGGACGTCCGCGTGGCTCGGGTAGATCGGGTACGACTCCGGCATCGGGTAGTCCGAGTACGCCATCACGTTCCGGTTCGTGTTGATGTGGAGCGACCGGTACGCGCTCGACATCCCGTTGTCGTTCCCATAGCGCCAGTTGCCCCCGATCCCACTCCCCAGCTCAAAGCACGCGAACGGCACGCCCCGCTCACGCAGCACCTTACAGGCAACGATACCAGACGACCCAGCACCGACGACGCAAACAGGGATCGTTCTCATACCAGGGGGAGGACACGGCCGAAACGTAGTGATCACCCGATCTATTTGACAGCACAAAACAGACAATTCTCGACTCCGCCTCCAGCGTGCTCCTTTTTGTCCGACCATAACGCCCACCCCAAAGATCCCCGAAGGAACCGATCGGCCTCGAGGACGATCACGCGCCCTCCCCCTCACTCCGACGTGACGCCGCCTGACCTCGCTCCCATCCTGGCCATCGAGACGTCGTGTGACGACACGGCAGCGGCGGTCTGGGCAAACGGGCGGCTGGCCTCGTCCGTCGTGGCGAGCCAGAAGGTCCACGAAGGGTTCGGCGGCGTGGTCCCCGAGCACGCGAGCCGCGCCCACGAACGCCTCATCGTGCCGACGGTCCGGGCCGCGCTGGGAGACGCCGGCCTCGAGGTCGGAGACCTGGGCGCCGTAGCTGTCACCGTCGGTCCGGGGTTGGCGGGGTCGCTTTTGGTCGGGCTGAGCATGGCGAAGGGGATCGCCGTCGGCGCGGACCTGCCGCTCATCGGCGTAAACCATTTGGAGGGCCACGTCTACTCGGTCATGATCGAGGAGCCGCGGCCCGAGTTGCCGTTCCTGTGCCTCACGGTCTCGGGCGGCCACACCCTCCTGACGCTCGTCGAGGACGGCTTCCGCCACCGCGAGCTCGGCCGCACGCGCGACGACGCCGCCGGCGAGGCGTTCGACAAGGTGGCCAAGCTGCTCGGGCTCGGCTACCCCGGCGGCCCCCACATCGACCGCCTGGCCGC
>NZ_JBARYR010000559.1:0-20693 GCF_049648075.1 Rubrivirga sp.
CATCAGAAGAGATCAGGTATCGAGGTCCCAAGATCGCGCGATGCCGAGCCCACGAGATGGACGGCGCGTCAAACCTGGCCCGTCCTCGAAGACGCGAGACCGACGACCTCGAGGGCGAAACCGGTCCCTGTCGCAACTACTCCGACGACGTGTGGTCGTGGACGACGCGCCAGCCCTCCGGCGTCGACGCGAAGATGAGCGTGAACAGACCGCCGGGACCTTGACCTTCTTCGTCGCCCTGCCGTTGCAGACGCCAACGTCCCCACGTGAGTGCGCGGTCCGCGGAGAGCGGGGTCACCGACAGGTCCGAGAACGTGAGTTGGCCCATGGCCTCGGCGTCGGGGTAGCCACGGACGTAGCCGTACAGCGCCTCCTCCCAGCCTTGGCGGACGGTCCCGCCGGACAGGAACGTGAGCGAGTCCGCGCGGGCGTACCCGTCCATGAAGCCCCGCACCGATCCGCTGTTCCAGGCCTCGACTTGGGCGTCGAGCGTTGCCAGGACACCGGCCTCGATGGCCGGGGCATTCAGATTCGCCCTCGAGGGCGCGGTCCCAGCGCAACCCGACACCAACGCGGCGAGAACGAGCAATCGGACGGGCATGGGCGTGTGCGCTGGCGTTGAAGACTACGCACGAACTGGCTCGGACGGCCGGGGCACGACAAAGCTCCCTTGTGAGGTGTGACCCGAACGGGTAGTTTCGCGGCAGACGAGTGAGAGGGCGCGTGCCGCCCCACTCGCGGCCCCCACTGCCCCCGACCGATCGACGCGTTCGCTACGCCCCGTTTGCTCTCCCGCCGTCCGGCTCCACCCCCGTCGGAGTCCTCGGGAAGCTTCGTAGCCGTCCCCCTCGTCGTTTTACGTGTCGCCGACCCGAGCCGTCCACCGTCTAGCCGCCTCCTGCGCCTTCGCGCTGCTAGGTCTAGCTGTCCTCGCCGCGTGGCCAGGCTCCGTCACCGCCGGCCCCGGCACGTGGAGGTCCGTCGCCCCAGCCGACACGGACTCGGTTGCAGTCCCCGACCTCGAGTCGGCGTTCGACCTCGAAGGCGTGCCCGACACGCTCGAGGCCGCGGCCGATACGGTCGACGCCGACTCGCTCTCCGCCCTCGAGGGCGTGCCCCGGCCTGGACCCGGGGTCGCTGCTGACACGGTCGAGGTCGCGGACACGACGGCCCGGGCGCGGACCTACTTCCCGGTCCCGACCAACATCGGAGTGAGCGCGTCGCTTCTGACGCGGCGCGTGCCGGGCGTTCGAGGGCGGCTCGGGCAGTACTGGCGCCGCCAAGTCACGCTCGACTCGACGGCCCTCGTCTACAACGTGACCGAGGACGTGGCCGGCGTCGAGCGCGCGCCGGCGCAGCTCTCCCTGGCCGAGTTCCTCGAGGTCCGACAGCGAGAGGCCGTCGGCGACCAGTTCCGCACGCTGTCGGCTCAACGCGCGACACGGCGCGAGCAGCGGAGCCGAGGCGGCGGCGTCACGTTCGGCGTCGAGATCCCGGGCGGCAACGAGAGCGCGTTCACGACCCTCTTCGGCAAGAACGAGGTCGCCCTGACGGTGAACGGCACCTCGAACGTCAACTTGGGCTTCCGCTACGACCAGAACAGCATTCAGCAGTCGATCAACCGGAACGCGAGCGCGGTCGCGCCGGACTTCGGCCAGGACCTCAACCTCAACGTCGCTGGCACCATCGGTGACAAGCTGGCCATCAACGTCAACTACGACACCCAGAGCCAGTTCGACTTCGAGAACCAGGTGTCGCTCGTCTACACGGGCTACGACGACGACATCATCCAGCGCATCGAGGCCGGAAACGTCTTCTTGCAAACCCCGGCGACGCTGATCCGCGGCGGCCAACGCCTGTTCGGCCTGCGCACCGACCTGCAGTTCGGGCCGCTCGCGCTCACGGCCGTCGCGTCGCAGCAGGACGCCGAGAGCACCGAGAGCGTCTTCGAGGGCGGCTCCGACGCGCAGCAGTTCGGGCTGGCGCCGTTCGAGTACGAGGAGGACACCCACTTTTTCCTCGGCTACGCCTTCCACAACTGGTGGGACCGCGCGCACGCCCGGCCGAACAACCCCCAGCTCCCGCCCGGCTTCCGGAGCCTGATCGGCCTCGAGGTCTGGAAGAGTGACCCCAGCTTGATCAACGCGACGGAGCAGGACATCGAGACCACGTGGGCCGTCGCGCTCGCCGACCTCGCCGAGCCGCCCGACGTCCTCGAGGGCGGCGAAGCATACCTCGGAGAGTTCGGACGGGACGTCGAAGGGCGGTATCCCGGCGAGAACGATCAGGTCGGAGGCGCGCCTCTCCCCGCGCCCGGCCTCGATCAGTACAGCCCGGCGTTGATCGAGCAGATCCGGGCCGGCGGCGACGGTGCGTCGGAGCAGGCGCTCAACGCCCAGCTGGCGGAGAACCTCCCCGACAACGCCTTCTCGAACACCATCTTCAGACGGCTCACGGCGAACGTCGACTACACGTTCGACCCGAACCTCGGATGGCTCTCGCTCTCGTCGCAGCTCACCGACAACGACGTTCTCGCCGTCGCCTACCAGTACGAGGACCTGAGCGGCAACATCGTCACCGTCGGCGACTACGCGAGGCCGGCTCAGTCGACGTCGCAGAGCGGGCCGCGGACGATCCTCAAGCTTCTCCGCCTGGACCGGCCGACGCCCGAGGATCCGCTGTGGGACTTGTCGATGCGCAACGTCTACCGCATCGGCGGGCGGAGCCTGAACTCCTCTACGTTCGAGCTCGACGTGACGTACGAGCCCTCGGGCGGCTCTCCCTCCCCCGAGCCCCGCGACATCTCGTTCGACCAGCTCACCTTCCTCGAGGTCCTGGGCCTCGACCGGATCAACGAGCAGGGGACGACGCCGTCGGACAACGCGTTCGACTTTATCGAGCGGGTCACCATCGAGGCCGCGAGCGGGCGCGTCATCTTCCCCGTCCGGCAGCCCTTCGGCGACTACCTCGAGAACGTGATCCGCTTCGGCCGGACGGTCGGGACGGTCGGGTCCGGCGGCGACGTCATCAACGTCAACTTCGGGTCGCTCACGCCTCAGCAGGCCCTCGACCTCTACGTCCCGGCCCAGGACGACGGGACGACGGGACGCCAGACGCTCTACGACCTGCTCCCCGAGAACGCACGCCGCCGCTTGCCGCGGCTGTCCGCCTACCGGATCGGGGGCGAGTACAAGAGCGCGACGCAGTCGACGTTCAACATCGGCTTTCAGATCGTCGAGGGGACCGTCCGGGTGACCGCCGGCGACATCGAGCTGACCGAGAACGTCGACTACCAGGTCAACTACACCGGAGGCACGGTCGAAATCACGAACCCGCAGTACCTCTTGCAGGGCCAGCGCATCCGCGTCGAGGCCGAGCAGCAGGACTTCTTCTCGATCGGCTCGAAGACGCTCGTCGGGATGCGCGCCGACTACCGGCTGTCGGAGGACTTCAACCTGGGCGCGACCTTGATGCGGCTCAACGAGCGGCCCCTCGGTGACAAGTTCCGTCTGGGCGAGGAGGCCTTGAGCAACACGATCATGGGCTTCGACGGGTCCTACCAGACCGAGCCCCGCTGGCTCACGCGCGCCGTCGACGCCCTGCCGCTCGTCCAGACGCGCGCGGCCTCGAGGATCGACATCCGAGGCGAGGTGGCCCGGCTGAGCCCGGGGTCGCCCCAGACGCTCGCCTTCGACCGCGCCCGCGACGGGCTGCGCGACGCCGGCCTCGATTTCGACGCCGACGAGATCGCCGGGATCAGCTACGTCGACGACTTCGAGGGCAGCGAGAACGCGTTTACGGGACTCCGCTTCGTGAACGGCTGGCGCCTGGCCGCGCCTCCGCCCGATGCCGGGCCGCCGGGCACCGAGGCCGGCGACGCTGCGAGCGACGTCACCAACCCGAACTTGAGAACGAGCTGGCGCGGCCTGTTTACGTGGTACTCGCTCAGCCGGACCGACTACCGAGAGATCTTCCCCAACATCTCGACCCCGGCCAGCGAAGAGGTCCCGATCGGAGAGCTCTTTCCCGAACGGCAGTTTGCGCGACCCAACGACGCCGACGAACCGGTCGACCTGCTCGACCTGTACTTCGACCCGACGCGGCGAGGCCCGTACAACTACAACGGCCAGCTCTCGTCGACCTTCTAGCAAAACCCGACCGACGTCTGGGGCGGGTTCGTCCGCCAGATCGAGAGCTCCTACTCGAACTTCGACGGCCAGAACAACATCGAGTTCGTCGAGCTCCTGGTTTCTCCCCTCGGCGGTAAGGACGGGACGGAGCCGATCCGCCCGGGCGCGGTCCTGAACATCGACCTGGGATCGGTCAACGAGGACGTCTTGCCCAACGGGTTCCTCAACATCGAGGACGGCCTGGCCGACTCGGACGACGCCAGCAACGTGGACAGCTGGAGTCGCCGAACGGGCGGGGGCCGCTCCAACGGGTTCGTCAACGTGTTCGAAGAAAGCCGGCGGACCGAGGACGTCGGCCTCGATGGCATCCCCTCGGAGGTCTCCCTCGGCCCCGACGTCGAGCCGTACGGCATCACCGAGACGGAGCAGTTCGCGACCTTCTTGGCCACGCTCCCGGGCGGCCCCGAGCAGCGGCGGTCCCAGCGCGACCCGTCCGGCGACGACTACATCTTCTACCTCGACGAGCGGTTCAACGACACGTCGCTCTACCCGTCGATCCCGGAGGGCGCGACGGTCCAGGAGCGGTTCGCCAACTATTGGCCCTCGTCGGAGCTCAACTCGGCCGTCGCCCGGGACGAGCTCGCGGACGGCAACGGCGTCTCGCTCATCCCGAACACGGAGGACATCAACGGCAACAACACCCTCGACCCGACCGAGGCGTACCACCGCTACAGTATCCCGCTCGACGCGGGCGGCATCGCCGCGAGCCCGTTCTTCCTCAACACGCTCTCGACGACCAACCAGCGCGGCGAGCCGCAGACGTGGTACCTCTTGCGCATCCCCGTTCGCACGAGTGACCGGACCACCGTCGGCCTCGAGGACGATGACTTCTCGCGCATCGAGGCCATCCGCGTCTGGACCACGGGCCACGACCGGCCCGCCACGCTTCGCATCGCGTCGTTCGAGCTGGTCGGGAGCCAGTGGCTGAAATCAGAAGCCGTCGGGGAGATCGAACTCGAGGACGAGCCGGGCGCCACGGGCGGCATGCCTCCACAGCTCTTCGTCTCGACGATCAACAACGAGGAGAACGCGTCCATCTACTCCATTCCTCGCGGCACCGTCCAGAACGTCGCTCGGTCGGTGAGTGGGCAGGTCACGGCCACGCGTGAGCAGGCGTTGGTCTTCCGCGCCGAGGGGCTCGCCGACGGACGCCGAGCCGGCCTCGTCCGGTCCTACGCTACGCGCCCGCTCGACCTGACGAAGTACTCGAACCTGCGCGTGGACGTCCACGGGGACGGGTTCGAGCGCTCGGACTCGATGCTCGCGTTCGTTCGCTTTGGCGACGACGAGACCGAGAACTACTACGAGATCGAGCAGCCGGTCTACCCGTTCGACCCGGACCAGCTGTCGACGTTGGCGGAGTGCCCGACCCCGGCGAGCGGCGGAGTCCCGTCGAACTGTGTCCGGTCGGACAGCTTGTGGCAGACGAACGTGTCGGTCAACGGCGAGCGCGTCGACCTCAACCCGATCAACGTGGTGTTGTCGCGGCTCAACGAGGTCAAGCTCGAGCGCGACCGGGCCATCCGTGACGGAGCGGTCAACGACGGCGCCGTCCTCGAGATCGCGGACCGGTTCACGGTCTCCGCCGGCGAGGACGCCCCGCTCGGATCTCGAATCACGGTCCGCGGCCAGCCCTCGATCCAAGACATCCGCACGGTCGTGCTCGGCGTGCGCAACGGGCCCGGCGGTGCGGCCGTCGTGGACACCGTCTCGCTCTGGTTCAACGAGCTCCGCGTGACCGGCTACGACGAGGCCGGCGGCGCGAGCGGGTTCTTGACGGCGAACGTCGCGTTCGCGGACCTGGCGTCCGTCAATGCCCGACTCAGCTTCACAGAGGACGGCTTTGGTGAGCTGGGCGGCGCCTTGGGAGGCCGCAACTTCGCGGCCCAGACAGCCTTCACGTTGACGTCCCAGTTCTCCGCCCACAAGCTCTTGCCCGAGCGCTACGGCTGGAACATCCCGGTCTCGCTATCGCTCACGAGGAACGAGTCGACGCCCCGCTTCGACCCGGACAACGGCGACGTCCGGTTGTCGGACTTGATCGAGGCCGCCCGGACTGACACTGACGCAGAGGGCACGATCCCAGGCGGCGACATCCGTGCCGACCAGATCCTCGACCGCGCCCGGACCGAGACGGCATCGACCAACGTCCGTGTCTCGGCCTCGAAGACCGGTAGCCGGTCGCCGTGGCTTCGTTACACCGTCGACGGCGTGACAGCGTCGTACTCGCTCTCGGTTCAGGACGGGCAGAACCCGACGAGCAGAGTCCAGTCGCAGAACTCCTGGACGGGCAACGTCGCGTACCGGGTCTCCGTCCCGCGGCCGTTGACGGTCCGCCCGTTCTGGCTTCTCGGCGGCGTCCCGATCGCTCGCGACGTGCTGGGCGGCCTCCGGCTGAACCTTCTCCCGCAGAACGTCTCGTTCTCGGCCGACGCGAGCCGGAGCCTGTCCGAAACACAGCCGCGCCTGGGCGCCGAGTTCTTAGCAGAGGACGAGTTCGTCAGCAACTTCCGCGCGTTGACGCGGCGCACCCAGAGGTTCCAGCACGGGCGGCAAGCGAATGTCCAGTACACGCCGTTCCCGTTCCTCCAACTGTCGTACGCCTCGGATACCGATCAGGACTTGGCAGGCGCCGGCCAGGACGAGCAGTTCAAGATCCTGGTCCGCGAGCGGGACGGTGACTTTTTCCAGGAGTATCGGATCAGCCCGACCGAGGCCCGCGATACGTCGAGCGTCGTGTTCCGTGACCTGGTCGCCAACCTCGACAGCCTCAACTTTGGAGACCGGTTCCCGAGTGACCGCGTCGAGATCCTGGGCGGGTCCGACCTCACGGTCTTTCCCCTCGGCCAAACGCTCGGCAACGTGTTTGCCGGGGACTTCCGCACGCGGTCGTATTCCCAGCGCGCGACGGCGTCTCTCCGTGTTTCGACGCAGCGGCTGGCCTGGCTTCGCTGGCTCCAGCTCCAGCCCATCAGCTACTCGGCGGACTACGACTGGCGCGACCAACCGAGTGCGACGGCGCCCGACCTCGATATCGCGAGCGCCGGTGCGCGGACGTCGGTTCAGTCCTCCGTCAAGGTCCTCCCCCGGACGTTCTGGCGGCTGTTCCCCTTCTACCGGGCGATGGAGCGAAGCGCAGGCCGCAACGTGCCCGGCCAACCTCGTGTCGCTCGCGCGGAGTCGGACTCGTCGGGTGGCTTCCGCCCGCTCGCCCTCGCCCGCAACCTGTTCTTGGCCGCGACCTCCGTCGATGACGTGACGCTGACGTACCGGGGGTCCGCGACGACGGCGACGGGCGGCCTCGAGGGGCAGTCGTTCAGCTTGCTCTCGGGCTTGACCGGCTCCGCCCCTCCGCTGGGGTACCGCTTGGGCCTGACGAACCGCCTCGACCCGGACCGTCGGATCACGGATGACGCGGCGTTCAACACGTTCTCGGACCTCTTGGGAACGCAGCACGACATCGACGCGCGCACGCAACTGACGCCGCTTCGAGGCTTGTCGATCGGACTCAGCTGGCGGACGGCGTGGTCCGAGAGCGAGGAGGTGGACTTCCAGATTCCAGAGGGCGGCGGCGGCCTGATCGAGTCTTTCGGCCGACGTGCCGGGAACGGGACCTCGACGGTGCTCGGGTTCGGGGGCAGCTACGACGGCTTGGTGGCCCGCCACGCCGGCCGCTTCCGGCGCGACATCGAGGGCGCGACGCCCGACTCCTCCGGCGTGATCGAGACCGAGTTCCTGTCGCCGACGGGCCTCGCCGACGACTTCAGCGCGGAGTTTGGCCGAGGCATGGGCTCGTTCGGTCCGAACGGGATCTACGCGCTCCCTCTCCCCAACTGGACCGTGACGTACTCCGGCCTGGAGCGCTTGCCGCTCCTCAACAAAGTGGCGAACCAGATCAGCCTGCAGCACGGCTACTCGTCCACCTCGGAGGCCCGGTACGCGACGTTGTTCGACACCGAGGCCCGCCTGGTCGACTTCGAGCTCGACGCGGAGAACCGGTTCCTGCTTGCCGGCGAGGCTGCACGGTCGGGCCAGAGCGGATACGACGAGCCGACGGCGATCACGGTCAACGAGCGGTTCCAGCCGCTCATCGGCGTCACCCTCGGCTTGAAGGGGAACGTCCAGGCCAGCTTCTCCACCAACCGCACGTCGTTGTTCACCCTGCAGGCCATCTCGTCGCAGGTGTACCAGCGGACCTCGCAGGACTTACGAGTCGACTTGTCGTTCTCGAAGCGGGGTCTGCGCTTGTTCGGTCTCCGAGGCGTCAACAACGACATCCGGTTCCAGCTCACGGCTCTCGTCGCGAGCGATGCCACGACCACGCGCCCATTCCAGAACGATGTCTTGGCGGCTCTCGACCCGGAGGGCGAGGTCGCGGACGCCCTCCTGGTCGAAACGTCCCGCTTGCAGGTCTCGCCCCAGATCAGCTACACGGTCTCCAACCAGGTCACCGCGAACCTGATCGCGCAGTACGACCGGACGTTCTCGGAAGCCGCCGGCCTGACGAACCGGTTCACCGGCGGCGTCACGCTGCGCATCCTGTTCTCGAACTAGCGACCTCGAGGGCGGAGGTCTTTCATCCTCGAGGACGGTGCAACCTGGCGCCTCTTGCCGCGTGCCTCTCGCCACATGCCTTCGAAAGCCCACGTCTACCGTCTCGGGCGCGTCCCGTACCGAGACGCGTGGGCCTCGCAAGCGGAGATCCAACGGCGACTCATCGAGGGCAAGCGGTCCGATCCGCCGCAGCTTCTCCCCCACTCTGTGCTGGTCGTGGAGCACCCGCCGGTGTTCACGTTGGGGACCAGCGCCGACGCCGGAAATGTTCTGACCTCGAGGACGGACCTCGAGAGACGAGGCGCCGAGCTCGTCGAGGTCGACCGGGGCGGCGACGTCACGTTTCACGGACCCGGACAGATCGTGGTCTACCCGATCCTCGACCTCGACCGGCTGTCCACGCCGGAGGGCAAGCCGCTCCGGGACTTGCACCGCTACTTGCGCGAGCTCGAGGAGGCCGTCGTGATGACCTGTGCGGACTGGGGCCTCGAGGCCGGACGCGTCGACGGTCGGACGGGCGTCTGGATTGGCCCCGACGCTCGAGGCCCAGAGCGAAAGGTGTGCGCGATGGGCGTCCGCTGCAGCCGGTGGGTCACGATGCACGGCCTGGCGCTCAACGCCACGACGGATCTCGCCTGGTTCGACGAGATCGTCCCGTGCGGCATCGAGGACCGCGGCGTGACGTCGCTCGAGCGGGAGTCCGACCTCGAGGTCGACCTCGAGATGGTCACGGACCGGTTGGTGGCGCATCTCGGGACGCGGCTGGGGCTCGACCTCGAGGCCGGACCGGAAGACGTGTGGCCTCAGGAGATTCACGAGCCCGAAGCAACTTGACCCGGGGTGATCTGCGTTGAAGCGGCCACTCCCCTTTTCCGATTCGCTCATGTCTCCGTTCAACGTCGACCAGTTCGCCCGCCAGCTTCTCGCCGAGGCCCTTTTCTACGACGAGGAGTACGGCGCGCTCGGCAACGTCAGCCTTATCGACAAGGAGAGCGTCCGCGAAAAGTACCTCGCGTCCTATGACCCCGACCGCGACACCTTCCTGATCGAGGAGGCCGTCGAGTGGGAGGAGCTCGACGCCGACGAGGACGGCGAGGTCGACTACGCGCTGGCCGTCGACGGGCAGGAGTACGGCACGTACGGGACGCCCGAGGAGGCCGCCGAGGTGCTGATGATGCTGGCCCGCGACAACAACCTCGCACCGAGCTTCATGATCTTGTTCGACGAAGACGCGGGCTAACCGATGGCCGTGAGCGACCTCGACTCAGGACTCTCGGGTCGCGACCACTACGCCGAGATCTACCGGAGCCACCTCGCGCGCGAGGCCGAGTGGCTGCGGCGGACGTCCGGCCAGAAGGCCGACTCGATCGTCCGGCTGCTCCGGTCGGCCGGCCTGTCTCCGACCTCCGTCCTCGAGGTCGGGGCCGGAACCGGCGCGGTGATCGGGGCGCTGCAAGAGCGAGGAATCGGGTCGGACCACTTCGCCGTCGACTTCTCGGCGGACGCCCTCGAGGAGCTCGGCCGCGCGTTCCCGACGGTCCAGACAGCCGTCGCGGACGTTACGGAGACGCCCGACCCGTTCGACGCGGGACCGTACGACCTGGCGTTTGCGAGCCATGTCGTCGAGCACCTCGAGGACCCGGTCCCGTTCCTCAGGTCGCTTTTGGACGTCCCGCTCCGCTACTTCGTCGCCGAAGTCCCGCTCGAGAACCTCCTCGGAGGCCGGCTGAAAGCGTCGATCAAGGACCGGTCGGCGAATGCCGCGGGCCACGTCCAGTTTTTTACTCGCGACTCATTTATCGCGCTGTTGAAAGAGTCGGGGTGGAACGTCGAAGGGGTCGAGGTCTATGCGCCCGTCCTCGACGACGACACGCTGGACTTCTCCTACGGCAGTGCGAGCGCAGGAAAGCGGTGGGCCAAGCGGCTCACCGAGTCCGTCCTTCCCCGCTCGCTCGGGACGGTGTGGACCTCTTTGTACCACGCCCACTGCGCGGTCCTCTGCACCAAGCCGTCTTAGCGCGACCGCTTCCACAGCCCGACGGCCAGCAGCGTCCAGCCGGCGATAAAGGCTCCTCCGCCTAGAGGAGCAACGGCACCCAGCACTCCGAGGTCGAGGAGCACGAGCGCGTACAAGCTCCCCGAGAACAGGACGACTCCGGCCACAAATAGCCGCGCGGCCCACAACGACATCCTCGAGGACGAGACCGCGGCGAGCACGCCAGCCGCAACGCCCGCGAGCGAGTGGACGAGGTGGTACAACGCCCCCGTCCGCCACGTCTCGAGACGGCCCGGCGGAACGGCGTCCTCGAGGGCATGTGCCCCAAACGCGCCGAGCGCGACAGCCAGCGCACCGAGCCCCGCGGCACCCGCCGCCCAGCGCCAGCCTTGGCTACCGCTCGTCACCGACGTCCTCGAGGGCGGGGAGCACCTGGAACGGTCGGACGGCCCCATTGATCGTCAGCGTGTAGGCGCCGACCTCGAAGGGCTCGTCCAGCATCAAGTAGAACCGGAACGGGCGAACAACGGCCGCACACACCGTTTCCCGCGGTTGCCGCATCATCAAGTCGACGGTGACGAACTGTCCCGACCTCGATTGGGACACGTCGGTAAGCTCGGCGCAGGCGTCGGGGAGGGCGCCTTGGATCAGTACCTCGACGGCGACGGCGTCGCCGGAGGCCGGCCGGCCGGCAGGGCGCACACCAACGGAATCGACGACGGCGGGATAGACGAGGTAGCGCGTGCTGTCGGTGACAGGCCGGAGCAGGACCGTCTCGCGCCCGTCGCTGCTGCCCACGCGGTAACCGAACCGGTCGCGGTCGACTCCATCGCCGGAGGCGCCGGAGCTTACGCCGCACCCCGTCAGGACTACGAGTAGTGTGAGCAGCGCCGCTCTCAAGACGCGTCCTCCGCGTCCGCGGCGCTGTCGTCCTCGGGGACCGTAGGAAGGGGCGCATCAGGCGCCAGCAGCGCGGCGACGGGACTCTCGTCGGTGACGGTCTCGGTCGGGGCATCGCCCCACAACCGCTCGAGGTCGTAGTGAGCGCGAAGCTCGGGGTCGAAGACGTGGACGGCCAGGTCGAAGTAGTCGAGGACGATCCAGCGGCTCGAGCCGGGCTGCCCGTCCCGGGCGACCGGGCGCTCGCCGGCTTGCTCCCGGATCGCCATCACGACGCCCTCGACGATGGCGCGGATCTGCAGGTCGGACTCGCCGGTCGCGATCACGAAGTAGTCGACCTCGCCGGAGATGCCCCGCAGGTCCATCACGGTCACGTCGCGGGCGCGCTTGTCGAGGGCGGCCTCGAGGGCGATCGCGGCGAGCTCGCGGCCGGAGGTGGTTCCGTCGCGGGGCGGTCGGGTCGGCTGGGTCGATGTGGAAGTCATGGGCTGGCTGGTGCGGTCGAGGCGTAGTCGGCGCCCAAGGCGACCGTCACGTCAAGGCTGTAGTCGAGAGTGGGTCCCCCCGTTACGACGGCGGCGTCTCCCAAGCCGAGGGCCTGGGCCACGTGCCGTGCATCGAGGGCGGTCCCTGAACGCACGAACACCGCGCTAGTGTCCCGAGGGGGCGCGTTCCCCACAGACACCACATCGAACCCTCGGCGACGGAGCAAGGCGGTCGCTTGGGCAGCCATACCGTCGACGCCGGCCGCGTTCAAGACCTCGACCTGGACGCGAGCGAACGCCTGGTCGGTCCGAACGGGCGTCGTGCGGGGAGTGAATGCGCGGATGCCGAGCCCATAGAGCAGCACGAGCAGAACCAGCCCCCCGATAACCAGGGCCGTGTTCAGAGCCGCGTCTCCCCACCTCGACGAACCCACGCGCTACTGCGTGTCCCGGAAAAAGAGGTCCCCGGACGAGTCGACCGACGAGCCAAGGCCGAGCGCGCTGCCCCGTCCATACCGGCCGTAGCCGTAGGGGGACGCGTACGTCCCGTACGGGCTCTGCGACACACGGAGGTGGATGGTAGCATTCCCGATCGGGCGGTAGGCGATCTCCGCGTTCCGCAAGAAAAGCTGCGGGTCCTGCTGGTTGAGCCCCAGGCTCGGCGCAGCCGATCCGCCCAAGCTCTGTGCCACGCCGATATCGACGCGCCCGGCCAGCTTCGAGGACGGTTGCCAGCGGAGCGAGGCTGTGTACAAGCCCATCCCCAGCGTTCCGCCGACGCCACCGCCGTAGGAGACCTCGACAGACTGGCTAAAGTCCAGCGTCTCAGCGTTGAACAGCGTCCCGAGACCCAGTGTACCGGGCGTCTCCGAGAGGGCCACGGTCGCACGGCGGTCCGGCACGTCCGACGTGAGCTGAGCCTGCGCCGGCAGGGCGACGAGGAGGAGAGCAGCGAGGGCGAGCGTGCGCATGGTCGGAGGCGACGGGTCGGTCAGGATAGAGCAGCACGCGGAGGGAGTCAACAGACATCGGAGCCCCCGCGAGCGCCTTCAACGCCCTGATAACCTGCGTGGTGCCCGCCGTCCTCGAGGACGACCCGATTTATCCGTCGGCGACCTCGAGGCAGGAACGGAAGCCAGGGATGAGTGGCGTCCCTACGACCGACACCGTGACGCCGCGCTCGGCCTCGAAGTCGGTCCGGCACGACCTCGAGGTCGGACAAAAAAAGGCGGCCTCCCCGAGAGGAGACCGCCCACGGGCAGAGGCCCAGTCCGACTACATGTTGTCGGTCTCGGCCTCGATCTCGTCGCCGGCCTCCTCCATAGCGGCGCCCGCGTCGTCAGCGGCGTCGTCCATAGCGGCTCCGGCGTCGTCCATGGCCTCCTCGGTCTCCAGGGCCGCATCGTCCATCATGGCGTCGGCGTCATCGACCATGGCGTCCGTGCCTTCGTCGATGTCGTCGCCGATCATGGTGGCGTCGGACTCGATGGCGTCATCGGTCTCGTAGGTGTCCACGTCGTCGCCGCACGCTGAGAGCGGGAGGGCGAGAGCGAGGGCGAAAAGAGCAGTGCGAGTAAGCATTGGGTTGGGTGGTTGGTGTGGGTGTGTCACCGACTCGGGGACGAGCCTCGAGCGCCCGGGGGGTGAGGGTCCGGGCGGCGTGTCAACGGAAGGTCCGGCGAGAGTGTTGCCCACGCTACTGGACGGACGAGTCTTCATCTGTGGACACGCCCGTCGAATCAGGCGAGACCGGCGCCAGGACGCGCCCTGCACTCGAGAGCGCCTGCCCGAGGGCTTCAAGCTCGCTGCGGCCTTCTGCAAGTACCGTCGTCCGGCGGCCCATGCTTCGGAGTGTCGTCCCTATTGGACGGCCAACGAGTGGACTCGACTGAAGCTCCCCTTGCAACGTCTCGAGGTCGCGACGGAGCGCCGCGAGCGTGTCGGCCATATCGCCCTCGAGGGCGAGCGTGTCCAGACGGCTCGACCACAGTTCGAGGGTCTGAATCGCGATCGAGGGCGAGGCGTCGGCGTAGCCATCGACGAGAGACAACGTCTGTCCGATGGTGACGCTCTCCAGCATCGCCGCGTCGGGGAGCGCTTCCTGGTCAGGCGGGGCCGAGCCGGGCGCGGGCCTCGAGGGCGACTCTTGGTCGGCTTGGCAGCCAGAGAGAAGGAGCGCGAGAAAGAGAACGGAGCGCATAGAAAAAAGGAGGGGGCAAAAAAATCCGGCCGCCGGCATCACTCCGAAGAGTTTGCCAACGGCCGGAAAGGGGTCGAGCCCGTCGGGGATTACTCGCCCGAGAGCTGAGCGCCTGCGGAGGAGAGCGCCGAGCCGAGCTGCTCGAGGGCGCCATCGCCACCGGCGGCAGCCGTGGTCTGCTCACCGAGCATCGAGAGCGTCTGGCCAATCGCGGCTCCGTCGAGCGGATCCGTGGTCAGTTGCATCTTGAGCGTCTCGAGGCCCTCGACGGTCGGGGCGAACGCCTCGTTGCCGGCGAGCTGAGCGATCCAGCCGTCGATGTTGGAGACGGCGGCGCCCGGTGCAAGGGAGGTCAAGCCGCCGGCCGCCGTGACGGCGTCGAGCGTGCCCTGAGCGGTGACGGCGTCGTCAGCCATCGTGTCATCGGCCATTACGTCGTCGTTCACGAGAACGTCGTCCGCCATTACGTCATCGTCGACGACGACGGCGACGTCATCCGCATCAGTGGCGTCATCGGTGGCGCAGCCAGCGAAGGGAACGGCAAGCGCGAGCGCGAGGAGGGTGGTACGTGCAAACATGGGTGTAGGGTGGGTGAGTGTAGTACGGCGGGGCCGCGCTACCTCCTACCGGCGACATCGTGGACGGATCGGTGGGCACACTGATTTCACTCGACCTAAGGCTCTCCCTGACAGGCTACTCCTGCCGGCCCGCCACGAGCTGGTCCACGACCTCCGGGTCCGCGAGGGTCGACGTGTCGCCGATGGCGTCGGCCTGGCCCTCGGCAATCTTGCGCAGGATGCGGCGCATGATCTTGCCGCTCCGGGTCTTGGGAAGCGCCGGCGCGAGCTGGATCGCCTCGGGCGACGCGATCGGCCCGATGGACTCTCGCACCTGGGCGACCAATTCGGCTCGGAGCGTGTCTTCGGCCTCGAGGCCGTCGGGTTCGTGACCGGCGCCGACGGTGACGTAGGCGTAGATCCCCTGCCCCTTGATCGCGTGCGGTCGACCGACGACGGCGGCCTCGGCAACGGCCGGGTGCAACACGAGCGCGCTCTCGACCTCGGCGGTCCCTAGGCGGTGGCCGGACACGTTGATCACGTCGTCCACGCGGCCCGTGATCCAGTAGTCGCCGTCGGCGTCGCGGCGGCAGCCGTCGCCGGTGAAGTAGGTGCCGGGGAAGGCGGTGAAGTAGGTGTTCACAAACCGCTCGTGGTTGCGGTAGACCGTCCGCGCCTGACCGGGCCACGAGTCGGCGATGGCCAGCACGCCCTCGGCCTCGCCCTTTTGAACCTCGCCGTTCCCATCGAGGACGACGGGCTGGACGCCGAAGAACGGGCGCGTCGCGCTGCCGGGCTTGAGCGGGGTCGCGCCGGGGAGCGGCGTGATCATGGTCCCGCCGGTCTCCGTTTGCCACCACGTGTCGACGATCGGGCACCGGCCCTTGCCGACGACGCGGTGGTACCACCGCCACGCCTCCGGGTTGATCGGCTCGCCGACGGTCCCCAACACGCGCAGCGACGACAGGTCGTGCGACGTGACGAACTCGTCGCCCTGGGCCATCAGGGCTCGGATCGCGGTCGGGGCCGTGTAGAACGCCGTCACGCCGTACTTGTCGACGACGTCCCAGAAGCGACCGGCGTCGGGGTAGGTCGGGGTCCCCTCGAAGAAGACCTGCGTGGCGCCGTTGATAAGGGGGCCGAACACGATATAGCTGTGGCCCGTGATCCAGCCGACGTCGGCGGTGCACCAGTAGACGTCGTCTTGGTGGATGTCGAAGACGAGCTCGTGCGTGATCGAGGTCCAGACGCAGTAGCCGCCGGTCGTGTGGACGACGCCCTTGGGCGCGCCGGTCGAGCCCGACGTGTACAAGATGAAGAGGGGCGCCTCGGCGTCCATGCGCGCGCACGGGCACTCGTCGGCGACGTCCTTGAGGGCGTCGTGGAGCCAGACGTCGCGGCCGTGCGTCTCGACCTCGAGGCCGGTGTTCTTGACGACCAGCACCTTTCGGATTGGCTGGCCGGCGGCCTCCGCCCGCTCGACGGCCGCGTCGACGTTGGCCTTGAGCGGGACGCGCTTTCCGGCGCGGCGCCCCTCGTCGGCCGTGATGATGACGTCGCTCTCGGCGTCGACCAGGCGTCCGGCGATGGCGTCGGGCGAGAAGCCGGCGAACACGACCGAGAACACGACGCCGATGCGGGCGCAGGCCAGCATTGCGACCGCCGCCTCGGGGATCATCGGGAGGTAGATCGTGACGCGGTCGCCTTGCCCGACCTCGAGGGCGAGCAGGACGTTGGCGAACCGTTGGACGTCGCGGTGCAGGTCCGAATAGGTGATCGCGCGGTCGTCGCCGTCGATCTCGTCGGGCTCGAACAGAAAGGCCGTCTTGCCGCCGCGTCCGGCTTCGACGTGTCGGTCGACGGCGTTGTAGCACGCGTTCAGGACACCGCCCTCGTACCACCGGATGCGGACCTCGTCGGCGCTGTAGAGCGTGTCCTTGATGGTCTCGAACGGTTCGAACCAGTCGACGCGTTGGGCCTGCTCGCGCCAGAACCCCTCAGGATCGTCGACGGACCGCTTGTACATCGTGTCGTACTCGGCCATCGAGCCGATGTGAGCGCGGTCGGAGGCGGCGGAAGACGGAGCGAAGACGTCGGACATGAGGCGGTGAGATAACGTTGTCAGAACCTACGCTGGGTCCGCCCCCTCGACAGGCTCAGGGCAGGCTCTCGAGGACGACGGGCGGCAGCGGGAAATGGACCCGGTCGGGGTCCGCCGCTCGCCCTCGGGGACGGGACGGCGGGGAGTGCGACACCTCCCTCGAGGGCGGCGCGGATCTGCGGAGGGCGGAAACGGAGAGCCCGCGTGGCGGGGCCGACCTCGAGGCCGGCCCGCATCGAATGACGCGTCGGCGTCAGGCCTCGACGCGCTCGACCGGCACGAGGTCGTCGGCCTCGGCGTCGGTGTAGACCCGGCTGTCGATGAGAAAGCGGAGCCCGAGAGGGATCTCGATCGAGAACGACGCGCCTCGTCCCGGGGCCACGTCGACGGTCAGCTGCGTGTGCTTCCAGTACTCGAACTGGTCGCGGGCGATGTAAAACGGGACGCCGTGGACATCTCCGAGCTTGACGTCGCTCCGGCCGAGCCGGAAGTCGCCCTCGGCGTAGCACATCGGGGACGACCCGTCGCAACACCCGCCGGACTGGTGGAACATGAGCGGCCCGTGCTCCTCCCGGAGACGGTCGACGACGGCGGCGGCTTCATCGGTGATCAAGACGCGAGGTGTGGGCATGACAGTTCCGAGTTCGAGGGCGTTGGATCAGAGGCCGGACGCGCAGTCGGGGTCCAGAGCCGCGACGGACGACCTCTGGACCCCTACCTCGGACCGAGCCGGAACGGGCTAGAAGAAGCCCATGGCGTCCTTCGAGTACGACACCAGCATATTCTTGGTCTGCTGGTAATGCGAGAGCATCATCTTGTGGTTCTCGCGTCCGATGCCCGACTTCTTGTAGCCACCGAAGGCGGCGTGTGCCGGGTAGAGGTGGTAGCAGTTCACCCAGACGCGGCCGCTCGCGATCGCACGCGGCACCTGGTAGAGTTGGTGCGCGTCGCGCGTCCAGACCCCGGCGCCCAGCCCATAGAGGGTCTCGTTCGCGATCTCGATGGCCTCGGCCTCGTCCTTGAATGTGGTCACGGACACGACCGGCCCGAAGATCTCCTCTTGGAAGACGCGCATCGAGTTGTCGCCCTTGAAGACCGTCGGCTGGATGTAGAAGCCGCCGTCCGGGACCGAGCCGGCGTAGCCGTCGCCGGCCGCGCCGTCGCCCGCCGATGTGGGCGTCGCTGGCGTGGGCGTGGCGGCGCTGTTGGGCGCGTTTGTCGAGTCGTTGCCCGCGACGGCCATCTCAGGCTCGGCCACGCCCTTGAAGACCTCGCCGCCAGCGAGCACCTCGGCGCCCTCCTCACGTCCGATCTTGAGGTAGCGCTGGATCTTCTCGTACTGGTCGTTCGAGGCCTGCGCGCCGACCATCGTTTCGGAGTCGAGCGGGTGGCCCACCTTGATGGCGTTGACGCGCTCGACGAGGCGCTCGATGAACGCGTCCGCGATGGACTCCTGGACCAGGATGCGCGACGGGCACGTGCAGACCTCGCCCTGGTTGAGCGCGAACATGGCCGCGCCCTCGAGGCACTTGTCGAAGAACGCGTCGTCCTCGGCCATGCAGGACTCGAAGAACACGTTCGGGCTCTTGCCGCCGAGTTCGAGCGTGATCGGGATGATGTTCTCGGACGCGTACTGCATGATGAGCCGACCCGTCGTGGTCTCGCCGGTAAAGGCGATCTTTTTGATCCCCTCGTGCTGCGCGAGCGGCTTGCCGGCCTCGGGCCCGAACCCGTGGACCACGTTGAGCACGCCGGCCGGGATCTCGTCCTTGACCAGGTCCAGCCATTCCATGATGGAGACCGGCGTCTGCTCCGCCGGCTTGATGACGACGCAGTTGCCGGCCGCCAGCGCCGGGGCCAGTTTCCAGGCCGCCATCAGGAGCGGGAAGTTCCACGGGATGATCTGCCCGACGACGCCCAACGGCTCGTGGAGCTGGATCGAGACCGTGTCCGCGTCGAGCTCCGAGATCCCGCCTTCCTGGGCACGGATCACGCCGGCGAAGTAGCGGAAGTGGTCCACGACGAGCGGCATGTCCGCCGCGAGAGTCTCGCGGATCGGCTTGCCGTTGTCGACCGTGTCGACGCGTGCTAGGTGCTCGAGGTTGTCCTCGGTGATCTGGGCGATGCGCGTGAGCATGTTGCTCCGGTCGGCGACGGAGGTCTTGCTCCAAGTCTCGTCGAATGCCTTCTGCGCTGCCGCGACGGCGTTGTCGACGTCCTCAGACGTGGAGCGCGCGACCTGGCAGAACGTCTCGCCGTCGATGGGCGAGGGGTTGTCGAAGTATTGGCCCTTGACGGGCTCGGCGTACTCGCCGCCGATGAAGTTGGGGTATCGGTCTTTGAACTGGGGCCGCTCGTGCAACATGGGTATTGGGGAAGTGGAGGGTGGCTTGACCCCGGGGCACCCCAGGGCTTTACTTTGCCTTCACAACATCGGGAGCGCTTCCATTTGTTTCTCTTCGCTCTCTCTCGATAAATCGCGGGACTCTATCAAGCGAGGCCCGCTCACGAGTGTCCCCATGGCCTTCCCCGCTCTCTCGACCCGTTTAGCTCGGATCCAACGGGACCGGCCGCCGCTGGACCTCGTCGAGAACAAGGTGACGTTCGGCGCCGAGGACGCTTCGTTCTCCGTCTACGACACGGTCCGCCCGGCAGAACGGGTCCCGCTCGCGGCCGACAACCCGCTCTACTGCGGGATGGTGACGGGCAAGAAGGTGGTCCATACCGCGTCCGGCGCGGCCCTCCCCTTTCTCCCGCTCGAATCGCTCGTCGTCCCGTCCGGTCACACGATCGAGATCGACTTCCCGGGCGCGAGCGACGCCGCCCCGACGACGTGCCTCGCCATCGAGATCGACCGGGCCAAGGTCCGACGCGTGGCCGAGCGCCTGAACGAGACGACGCCTCGCTCGACCGATTCCGGCGATTGGCGCTACGCGGATGACGCCGTGTGCCACTTCGAGAACACGCCGGGGATCGAGCACACGGTCCACCAGCTCGTCGGGCTGTTCGTGGACGACGACCCAGACAAGGACGTCCTCATCGATCTAGGTGTGCAGGAGTTGGTCGTGCGGATGCTCCGGGTCGAGGCGCGGAAGCTTCTCTTGGAGGAGAGCGCGGCACGAGCGGCACAGCACGGCTTGGCGGCAGCGGCCGAGCTCGCCAAGCGTCGCCTGGGCGATCCCATCAAGGTGGCCGATCTCGCTGCAGCAGCGTGCATGAGCGAGCCGTCATTCTATCGGGCCTTCCGGAACGAGTTCGGGACTACGCCGATGGCCTACCTCACCGACCTCCGCGTCGAGCGCGCCCGCCAGCTGCTCGGCCATCGAGGCCGGAGCGTGACCGACATCGCGGCCGCCGTCGGGTTCGGCTCCGTCAGCCACTTTATCCGCGTCTACCGCTCTCACGTCGGGCGGACGCCGAAGCAAGACCAGATCGCGAGACGAGCGGCGGCGTAGCTCGAACGCCCACTCCCGAGCGGGCCCCCGTCCTCGAGGACGCGCTGCTACGACCTCGAGGCCGACACGACGCGGACGGTCACCAACAGCTGTCCGATGTGGCGCGTCGTGTGCTCGGCGGCGTGGACGAGAAGCCCGATCACGGTCGAGGGAATCTGCCGGCGCCCGACGCCGCGCGGCTCGGTGAGCGAGTCGGGCGCCGTCCGTCGGAGTTGGTCGAGGGCGACGTCGACCTGCCGCCCGAACGCCCGAGCC
>NZ_JBARYR010000560.1:0-2517 GCF_049648075.1 Rubrivirga sp.
GGCGACAACACGCAGTTCTCGGTGGACCTGATCCAGCCGGTGGCGATGGAGCAGGGGCTCCGGTTCGCGATCCGCGAGGGCGGGCGGACGGTCGGCGCCGGCGTCGTCTCCAAAATCCTCGACTAGAGATACGTCGTCCTCGAGGACGCGCTTCTGCGATCCTGGGGGCGGCCGTTCTCCATAGACGCTTCCGACAGGCTCCCGAGCCTCGTCGTAGCTTTCTGCCGCCGCCGGCGTCCTTCGGGGCGTCGGCGGTCCGCTTCACGGGCGTGGCGCAATTGGTAGCGCATCGGTCTCCAAAACCGACGGTTGCAGGTTCGAGTCCTGCCGCCCGTGCACTGACCCTCCCGACTTTCCTCCGCCCCGCGCGGCCCTGACATGGCGACCCAGACGCAAACCAAGCCGCCCGGCGGCGCCCTCGGCAACTACGTCGTCGAGGTCCGCAAGGAGATGCGGAAGGTGAACTGGCCCAAGCGCAAGGAGCTCATCAGCAACACCACGCTGACGCTCGTCGCCGCGGTCATCCTGGCGACGTTCATCTTCGGCGCTGACCAGATCATCAGCCAACTCCTCAAGCTCATCTACGGCAGCTAGGGCAACGCCCTCCGCTTCCGTCGTTTCCGTCCGCACCGCTTCCATGCCCCGTCCTCCGATCCGCAAGTGGTTCGTCCTCCGCACCTTCTCCGGTCACGAGAAGAAGGTCAAGGAGTACCTCGAGGGCGAGGTCGAGCGGCTCGGCTACGACGACAAGCTGACCCAGGTCGTCATCCCGACCGACACCGTCTTCGAGATGCGCGGCGGCAAGAAGCGGACCCGTGAGAAGACGTCGTTCCCGGGCTACATCTTGCTCGAGGCCATCGTCGACCCGTACCTCCGCGAGCTGATCAACGGCGCGCCCTCGACGATCGGATTCCTCGGTGCCAACGGAGAGCCCGTCCCGCTCCGCCCCGACGAGGTCAACCGGATCTTGGGCATGATGGACGAGGACAAGGGCGAGGTCATGGAGATCCCCTTCAAGGAGGGCGACGCCGTCAAGGTCGTAGACGGCCCGTTCAACACGTTCACGGGCTTCGTCGAGGAGGTCTACCCGGACAAGATGAAGGTCCGCGTGATGGTGTCCATCTTCGGCCGCAAGACGCCGCTCGAGCTGGACTACCTCCAGGTCGAGCACGAAGGGTAGACAGACTCGTCCTCGATGGGTCGCGTCCTCGAGGACGCGGGTTTCCGGGGCTGATTCGACCTCGAGGTGGCAGGGAGTGCCCGAGCCGACTAGCTTGGTGTTCTGCCTCCACTCGTCGTCTCTCGTATGTCTCGTGCCGACGTAACGGAACTGCTCGAAGCCTCCCGAGACGGTCAGTCCGAGGCGAGCGCCAAGCTCCTCGAGGCCGTCTACGACGAGCTCCGACAGATCGCCCGGTCGTTCCACGCGCGGCACGACATCGGCGACACGCTAACGGCGACGTCGCTCGTGCACGAGGCCTACTTCAAGCTGGTCGATGGTGACCGGCTCCCGTTCGACGGTCGCGCCCATTTTTTCGGAGCCGCCGCCCGAGCGATGCGCCAGGTGGTCGTCGATTCGGCGCGGTCCAAGAACCGAGCGAAGAGAGGAGGGGGGCAGGCCGCTCTTCGTCTCGATGAGGCCCTCCCGGTCGCCGCGCCGGGCCGGTCCGAGGACGTGCTCGCCCTCGATGAAGCGCTGGTCGAGCTCGAGAAAGTCGATCCCCGAGCCGCGCGTGTCGTCGAGTGCCGGTACTTCGCGGGGCTGACCGTCGAGGAAACAGCGGGCGCCCTCGAGGTCTCGCCGATGACGGTCAAGCGCGACTGGGCCGCCGCGCGGGCCTGGCTCCACAATGCGCTCGCGGAAGAGTAGCGCGGCAATGGTCTGATTCTGACCGGGTTGTCGCACGGATGTCTGAACCCCAGGCACCTCCGTGGACTCCGAACGCTGGCATCTCATCAAAGAGCGTTTCAACGACGTTCTCGACCTCGAGGACGGGGAGCGGCGGCGCGCACTCGAGGAGTTGGATGGCGAGCTTCGTGCTGAGGTCGAGGCGTTGCTCCAGGCCTCCGGTAAAGGAGCGGGCGTGCTCGATGTGCCGCTCGACACCGGGCTTCTACCCTCGGGAATCGAGAAGCCGGGACCAGACCTGCCGGATCGGGCCGCGGCGGAAGGGGGCGCCCCGTTGACCGGCGTGGCTCTCGGGCCGTACAAGGTCGGGGAGCGGATTGGGCGAGGCGGAATGGGCGATGTGTACCGTGCCCGACGTGCCGACGGGCTGTTCGACCGAGAGGTTGCCCTCAAGGTGGTTCGAGAAGGCGCGGACACGCGCGCCGTGCTCGACCGCTTCGCAGAGGAGCGGAGGATTCTTGGGGGCCTCGAGCACCCGGGAATCGCGCGGCTGATCTCGGCCGGAGCTGAGGAGAGCGGACCCGCCGCCGGCCGGCCCTGGCTCGCCCTCGAGTTGGTCGAGGGCGTCGAGATCCTCGAGGCCGCCCGCGATCTCGCCCTCGAGGACC
>NZ_JBARYR010000561.1:0-6714 GCF_049648075.1 Rubrivirga sp.
CGCTCGGACCGTTCGGCGACGGCGGCCTCGGCCTCGCGCTGCATCGTCAGGTCCAGCGTTGTTCGCACGACCAACCCGTCGCGGTCGATGTCGTAGCCGCGCGGCTCGGCCCAGGCCTGGAGCTCGCGCCGGACGGCGGCGGTGAAGTGGGGCGCCGCGCTGTACGTCGACGGCTGGGGCTGAAGGTCGATCTAGAGCGGCTCGGCCTGGAACGCGCGTGTGTCCTCGAGGTCGATCACGCCCTGCTCGCCCATCAGCCGCAGGACCAGGTTGCGCCGCTCTCTCGCGGCCTCGGGGTGGCGGACCGGGTTGAACTGGCTCGGCCCTTTCAGCATCGCCACCAGCATCGCCGACTGCGAGACGGTCAGGTCCGGCGCGTGCGTACCGAAGTACGTCCGCGCCGCCATCTCGACGCCGAACGCGTTGTAGAGGAACGGGACCGTGTTGAGGTACGCCTCCAGGATCTCGCGCTTGGTGTGATCGTCCTCGATGGCCCTCGCTGCCAACGCCTCTTTCGTTTTGCGCTCCAACGTGCCCGCGTTGCCGATCTCGTCGGGAAACAAGTTCCGCGCGAGCTGCTGGGTCACCGTCGAGCCTCCCTCGCGGCGTCCCCGGACCGTATTCCAGATCGCGCCGACGGTCCGCCGCACGTCGACGCCGCCGTGCTGGTAGAAGGCCCGGTCCTCGGTCGCGATCAAGGCGTCGACCAGGTCGACGGGGATCGAGTCGAGGGGGACCCACTCGCGGAAGTCAGGCTCGAACTGGGTCAGACGCTCGCCGCGCACGTCGAGCACGACGGTCGGCTGAGACTGGGTCGCACGGGCCAGGGCGTAGGCGTCGGGCGTCTCGGGGAGCAGCGACCACGCGTAGATGGCGAACGCCAGTGCAGCGCCGATTCCAGCACCGAGCCCGACCAAAGCGGGGATCCCAAACGCGACGCCAATGCGCCGGCCCCACGAGGCGTCGCCGTCGGTGATCGCTCGCCAGTACCGCTTGAGCGGGTTCTTGGTCGGCTTCGGCCGCCGAGGCGGAGCCGGTCGAGGGCGAGCGAGGAGCGGGTCGGAGGACAATGAGCGGTCGGGGACGAGGGGCATCAACGCCTGCAGATCCAATCCCGTGCCGGATCTTGGAAATGTCCGAGTGAGACCTCGACGATCTGTGTCGTGCAGGTTCCGCGTCCGTGGTCTGTAGCTTCCGAGACGAACCCACGAGCGCTATGCCGTCGGACGCCGGATCTCTTCTCGTGTCCGCGGGGGCGACGCGCAAAAAGCGGCGCCCCGGTTGACATCCCTACCAGGCCGTCCTCGAGGGCGGACGCATCGGCGCCCTCGAGGACGAGATGCGAACGATTCAATCCCCAAGAGCAACCGGCCGGTCGGTCCCGCCTTGGCTCGACGTCAGCGCGCGGGCCGTCTCGACCAGGCGAATGAACTCGGCTCGGTCGCCGTGCGGGTCGTCGCCACGAGCGCCTTGGGCGAGCTCCAAGGCGTGGCTGTAGCTCGCGCCCGGCGCGTAGTCGCTCGCCCCGAGCAACAGGGCCGCCTCGGTCACCGCGACCGCCCAGCGCGTCGCCTCGGTCGCATCCCCCAGAGCGACCACCTCACCGGCGACGGCGACCTCGAGGCCGACGCTCTCGTCGGAGAACGTGCCGGCCTCGAGGGCGGGCTTGTAGCGGAGCGCGACCGTCATCCACTCGCCCGACTGGGCCGCGGCCGTCAAGGCCGGCGTGGCCTGGTACCGAAGCCCGTCCACGCCCGCCGTCGGGACCTCGACGCCGACGGGGACGATCTCGTACAGCGCGGTCACGGTGTGTCCCGCGCCCAACTCCCCGGCGTCCTTGGCGTCGTCGCGGAAGTCCTCGGCCTCGAGGGCGCGGTTCTCGTAGCCGACCAGGCGGTAGCCGGCGACGCGCGCCGGGTTGAACTCGACCTGGATCTTGACGTCTTTCGCGATCGCGAACAGCGTCCCACCAAACTCACGCACGAACACGCGCTCGGCCTCGCGGATGCCGTCGATGTAGGCGTAGTTGCCGTTGCCGTGGCCCGCCAACGTCTCCATCTTGGAGTCCTGCAGGTTGCCCGTGCCGAACCCGAGCACGGACAGGAAGACGCCCGACTCGCGCTCGGCCTCGATGAGCCGCTGCATCTCGGCGTCCGACGACTCGCCGACGTTGAAGTCGCCGTCCGTCGCCAGGATGACGCGGTTGGTCGCCTCGGAGTCGAAGTTTTGGCGCGCGACCTGGTAGGCCAGACGCAGGCCTTCAGCGCCGCCCGTCGAGCCGCCTGCGCGCAGGTCGTCGATGGCCTCCAAGATAGCGGACTTGTCACTGGTCGGGGCCAGACGAACGCCGGACGCGCCAGCGTAGACGACGAGGGCGACCTTGTCCTGCGGCCGCATCTCGCGGACCAAGAGTCGGAACGCGCGCTGGAGCAGTTGGAGCTTGTCCGGCGACTGCATCGAGCCCGACACGTCGATCAGGAAGACCAGATTGGCCGGCGGCAGGTCGTCCGAATCGATCCGCTCGCCCTGGAGCCCGATCCGTACCAGGTGGTGGTTTGGCGCCCACGGTGCGGTCGTGATCTCGGTCGAGACCGCGAACGGGTGCTCGCCGGTCGGGCCATCGAGGCCGTAGTCGAAGCTGTTGACGAACTCCTCGACGCGGACGGCGTCCTCGGGCGGCAGACGGCCGTCGGTCAGGAAACGGCGGGCGTTGGAGTAGCTGGCCCGGTCGACGTCGATCGAGAACGTCGAGAGCGGCGCGTCGAGGGAAGCCTTGAACCCGACCTCATCGACGGCGGCGTAGCCCTCGCGGTCCGTCGGCGGCCGGTACATCGGGTTGGCGACGCCGCCGACCGTGGCCGCCACACCCCGACCTCGAGACATCGTCAGCATCGGAGCCCCGACGGCGTCACGTTGGATCATCGGCCGCTCGTACTCCACCACGACCTCTCCGAGCGTGTGCCCCTCGAGGGCGAGATCCAATGTCACGGCTGCGCCTGCCCGGACCTCCACCTCGGCGGTTGCAGCCTGATACCCCACGTAGGCCACCCGAACCGTGTGGCGGCCCGGCTCGACCTCGAGGCGGTACCGTCCCCCGATGTCCGTCGCAGTGCCGACGCCTCGGAGACCGACGACCAGGACGTTCGCACCGACAAGCGGATCACCAGTCTCAGCGTCGGTAACCGTCCCCGAGACGACGCCCGTCGAGGGCGATGGGCCGACGACCGGGACCGGAGCGGCGAGGAGGAGCGAGAGGGCGGCGACAAACGCGAGCATAGATCCGTGGGTGAATGCAGAAGCAACGTCGAGAATGGCGGTCTCGTACCGCAAGGCACTCGGCGTGCCATGGTCGGCACACGGCCCGCCTTTTAGACACTCGCTAGCCGCCGCCGTTGCTCACTACGTCACATCCGACCTCGAGGACGACCGAGCCTGCCGGCGAACGCAGCATCCGCCGCGCCGAGGCGAAATGAGGATGGCACCTCCCTCAGGTACGCTACCAGCATCCGAAACCCGTCCGCCCTCGAGGACGGTTAGGACAGCTGGACGCGCCGGATGTACTGCCGCACCGCCACGCCCGACGCGATCAGACCCAGGATCACGCCGAGCACAACGGAGATGCCCATCATGAACAACGGCGACCCGCCCGGCCATCCGGTGACCGAGCCTCCGCCGTCGGCGGACCGGATGAAGTGCAAGAACAGGTCGTAGAGCCCCCAGATCACGAACCCGGCCACGACGCCCGCCGCCGCGCCTTGGAGCACGCCCTCGATCAGGAAAGGCCGACGGATGAATCCATTGGTCGCGCCGACCAACTTCATCGTCTGGATCAGCATTCGGCGCGCGTAGATCGACAGCCGGACGGTGTTGCCGACCAACAGCAGGGCTGCGATCACGACCAACAGACCCACGCCCAAGCCCACGCTCGAGAACAGCCGCACGTTGCGCTCGACCGCCTCGACCGACGCCCGGTCGTAGGCCACCTCGTCGACCGCCGCCCAGCCGTCGACCAGGCTGGCAAGGGCCGCGAGGGAGTCCGGCTGTGCCGACCCGCCGCCCAGGCGCACGCGGTAGCTGGCGGGCAAGAACTCGGCGTCGTCGTAGAGGTCGGCACCTTCTCCGAACGCCTCGCGGAAGATGGCGGCGGCCTCCTCTTGGGAGACGTACTGCACCGAGTCGACGCCGGCCAACGTGCGGAGCCGGTCGCCGACGCTCGCGATCGCCTCGGGCGCCGCCTGGTCGTTGAGGAACACCTCGACCTCGCTGGCCCGCTCGCGGAGCGACTCGGCGAGCGACTGGCCTTGCCATCCGAGCAGGCCAAAAATGCCGATCAGAACCAGGGCGACGGCGAGCGCGGCCACGCTGGTCGCGGCGGCGATCTTGGCCCGGCGGAAGCCGGCGAGCCCCTCGCGGAGCGTGTACGGGAGAGCCACAGGTGTCGGGGGGAGACCTCGGAAGGTAGGACGACCGACGCCCCCGTCCCACCCGTCCTCGAGGCATGTCCTGAGCGTAGCCGAAGGGACCACTCAGGCCGCGCGGCGAACGGAGCCCGGCGACCGTCCCGTCCACCGTTTAAACGCGCGGCTAAACGCGGCCTCGCTCTCGTACCCGACGCGGTGCGCCGTCTCGGACAGCGACTCGTTCGCTTGCAACAACTGGGAGGCTCGGTACACCCGCCACCGTGTCACGTGACGCATCGGGCTCTCGCCGACGACGTCTCGAAACCGTGCGGCAAACGCCGACCGTCCCAGTCCGACTTCTCGACCTAGCGCCTCGACCGTCCACGGCGCAGCGGGCGTACGCTGGATCACTGTCAAAGCCGGCCCGACGTAGGGGTCGCGGAGCGCTCCAAGCCACCCCACGTTCGCGACCCGCTCGTCCGCGATCGCCGCACGCACGGCCTGGAGAAAGACGACGCTCGACAGGTGCGCCATGACCGTCGAGGCGCCGGGCCGGCCGTTCTGGCTCTCGCACGCCAGGAACCGGAGCGTGTTCGCGAGCCAGGGCTCCGCCTCGTTCGCGGCGTCGCGGACGACCAGGAGCGGCGGCAGTGCCTCGAGGACGGGGTGCTCCACGGCGTCCTCGAAGGTGACCCCGCCGCACACCATCGAGGTCGTCGGAGGCCCGTCGCCGTTGCGCAGCACGCCGTCCGGCCCGGGCGGCCGTCGCCTCGAGAGCCCGTCGACGGGCTCGACCGGTTGTTCTGAATCGCTCCGAAACGTCGTCGACTCCCCGTGGGGTAGGACGGCCAAGTCCCCGTCCTCGAGGACGGCGGATTCGCCTCCGGCCTCGAGGAGGACACTTCCTTTCTCGATGTAGTGGAACGCGGCGGGTGACGGCGGAACGGAAAAGCCCCACGAGCCCGACAGCTCGCTGCGGTAGTAGAAGGCGCCGACAGGACGAAGGCTGCCGAATGCGGCGTCGAGAGGGTCAGTCATAGGCATGGACGATCTGCAACAAGATAGAGACTTTCAGACATGACTCGTCCGGACACCGACCTCGAGGTTGAGGGCTCACCATTTAGATCCTCATGCTTGCCATCACCACCCCGACAGGCCACATCGGCTCTGCGCTGACCCGTCTCCTCCTCGACGCGGGCCGCGACGACCTCGTCCTCCTCGTCCGAGACGCCTCCAAGCTCTCGGCCGACGTCCGCGCTCGCACCGAGACGCGCGAGGGCGTCCTCGAGGACGCCGACTACGTCCGCGCGGCGACGGAGGGCGCCGACGCGCTGTTCTGGCTCAGCCCGGTCAACTGGGGCCACCCCGACCCGATGGACTGGTACGAGACGTTGGGCCGTTCCGTCGTCGGCGCCGTCGAGGGCGGGGTCGGGCACGTCGTCCACCTCTCGTCGGAGGGCGCGCAGGACCGCGATGGGCACGGGCCGGTCAGCGGGTTGGGCCGCATCGAGGACGCCCTCGACGCGACGACGGCCGCGGTCCGCCACCTTCGCCCGACGTTCTTCTTCGAGAACTTCGAGGCCCAAATTCCAGCCATCCAGAACGCCGGTGCCGTGTTCTTCCCGGTCCCCGAGACGACGGCGACGGGCATGATCGCGACGGCCGATATCGCGCAGGCCGCTGCGGACCTGCTCCTCGACCTCGACTGGTCCGGAACGGAGACCGTGCCTCTCCTCGGTGCCGAGGACCTGACGTATGCCGACGCCGCAGCCGTCCTGTCCAAGGCGTTGGGCCGCGACGTCCGCGCGCAGCAGATCCCGCCGCAAGCGCTGCACGGCCAGTTGTCGGAGATGGGCGCTCCGAAAGCGTGGGCCGACGCGATGGTCCAGCTCTACACCTCGATCGGCTCGGACGCGTACAGCGGCGACGAGCGGACGGCGGCCTCGACGACGCCGACGCGGCTGGAGGATTGGGCGCGCGAGTCGCTGCGCCCCGCCCTCGAGAACGCGTGATGCAGACCCGCCCGGCCTGACATCGACTCGAGGTCGGACCGGGCGGGCCGAAACAGAGAGCGCCCGGCGGGGGGGGCCGCCGGACGCTCGAACGGGGAGCTGACCCTGAGGGCGGGTCTGGGTCGCTCAACCCGAGTGGGTGGCCGCACGCGGCCGGAGTCTGTGCGCCAAAGGTAGCCGCGCCCTCGAGGACGGGCAAGAACCCTGCGCGAAGCCTAGACCTGGCTCATGGCCGTCCGCAAGCGGTTGCGGGCGCGATCTCGTTCGGCCTCGAGGGCGGCGCGCTCTTCCGGGCTCTGGGC
>NZ_JBARYR010000562.1:0-1831 GCF_049648075.1 Rubrivirga sp.
TTGCCGCGCGACAGCACGGACACCAGGTCGTTCACGCCGACGGGTCCGTGTCGGTACGCGAACGGCTCGCCGAAGTCGGCGCCGATGCGGTAGCCGTAGGTCCGGGCGCGCGCCTCGACCCACTTGAGGAAGCGGGGGTTCGAGATGTAGGTCTCGGGACCGTCCGGGTCTTGGTCGCTCTGGTAGAACTGGCTCTTGAACGCGAGCAGCGCTTCCATCCGGCGCTCCCACACGCTCGACACGTCGACGACGAACGTCGGGTCGGCGGCGTCGAGGGCCTGGAAGTAGTGGAGCACGTGGTGCGGACGCCAGGGCTCTTGGCCGGTCCCGTCGTCCTCGAAGGTCTGGACCTTGGCGAGCCCGCTGTAGAACAGCGCGTCGACGGAGAGGCGCGTCGCGTCGCCGTGGTCGGGGTGCCGGACCACCTCGGCCGTGGCCAAGACGATGTGCGGCCGGTGCCGACGCACGGCGCGGATCACCTTGAGCTGGTTCTCCTTCGTGTTCTGGATGTCGCCGTCGGGGATGCCGAGGTTCTCTCTCGCCTCGAGGCCCAGGATCTCGGCCGCGGCTGCCGCCTCTTCCATCCGCCCTTCCGGCGTCCCCCGTGTCCCGAGCTCGCCACGCGTAAAGTCGACGATGCCAGTTTTGTAGCCCTGGTCTGCCAGCAGGCACATCGTGCCCCCGGCGCAAAGCTCGACGTCGTCGGGATGGGCGGCGAGGGCGAGGACGTCGAGCGACATTTGTGTGGGTGTTGGGGAAACTGGCATCGAGGTCGGGCCGAGCGTAGAGACGCCCCTCGGGTCGTCTTCGTTCGACCTCGATGCGGCGCCCTCGAGGACGAGTCGACGCCGTCAGCCTCGGGGCCAGACCAACGCGATCGGCCTCGAGGTCGGAACAGACGACCCACGGGGCGTCTCTTCGTGTGCCGATGGGCAGCCTCGAGGGCGGGCCTACAGCACCCGCTCGAAGACCAGCGTCCCGACCGGCGTGCCCGCGAGCGGCGCGTAGTCCACGAGCACGATCGGAGCGCGTTCGTCGCGCGTCGCGTTGGCGGCGGTGTACGTCGAGCCGTCGTCGGTGCCCGCATCGTAGACGACGGCGTCGACCTCGACACGGTCGGCCCAGCCGGTCTCGGTGCGCAGGTCCAGGCCGCTCGTCCCGACGTACCAATCAGGGCTCGGGGCCAGCATCGTGACGACGGTCGCCAGCGGGTGCTGTTCAGAGACCGTGAACGTGGCCGAGCCGGACCCCGGAGACGCGTGGATCGGGTCGCCCTCGACGTAGGCCGCGCTCGAGCCCTGGCTCTCGACGACCGTGCGCATAGCCGACGTGTTGCCGGTCTCGGCCATCGAGCGGACGCCGTCATTGGCCCGCCCGCCGACGCGCCACAACGTGACGTCGTCGGCATGGACGGCGCCCGTCAGGCGCGAAAAGTGTGGGTTCGGCGGGAAGGCGTCGGGGTGCGTCGCGGCGCTCCACGTCGCTTGGAGAGTGACCGTGTATTGGGCCGGAGCCCGCACGATCGGCTCGACCTCAGTGGAGTCGCAGGCAGCGAGGGCGAAAACGGCGAGAGCGAGAAGCGAGGTGCGCATACGGGGCATCGAGGACGGAGCCTAGACGCAGGGTCGGGTCCGTTTCGTACCTCGGGCGTTGAGACCCGATGCGGATCGCCGTCCTCTGCTTGCTCGCCGGGTGCGCCCAACCGTCCGACCTCGAGGCCGAGCACGCGTTCGTCCGCCGATCCGGCGCGGTCACCGACACCCTCGAGGTCGGACGCGTCGACTCGCTGCGGGCGTTCGTGGCCGCGGACGTGATCCGCGGCGCCTTGAGG
>NZ_JBARYR010000563.1:0-4134 GCF_049648075.1 Rubrivirga sp.
GTTCTCGGACGCACAGCCTCTGGCGGTAGAGACCGCCAAGGCGACGGCTCAGACCGGCGCGCTCACAGCGTCCGTGTTCGACGCCTACCGCCCGAGCGTCTGGGTCCCAAGCGCCTGCCCCCACCCGACGCGCCTCGTCGAGTCGGCCGCGATGGCGGCGGCTACGGCACCGCCCAGCGCCTACCGTCCGACGCTCCCTGAGTACCTCGTGACTCGTGGGCACCTCTCGGACGCCCAACTGGAAACCGTCTGTCGGGCGGGCTCCGCCCACTCGGAGCATCTTCCGGGTACCGGCGAGTCAGCCGGGCCGCGCCAAGGGTTCTTCCTCGGTGACGGAACTGGGGTAGGAAAAGGTCGGCAGAGTGCTGCGATCATCCTCGACAACATCTTCCAGGGCCGACGGAGGGCGATCTGGGTGAGCGAGAACCGGAACCTGATGCGCGACGCCGTCCGCGACTGGACGGCGCTCGGCGGCCCGGCGGACTTCGTCTTCGACCTCGGTGCCTGCAAGGGACCGATCCCGCGCGCCGACGGCATCTGCTTCGCGAGCTACGACACGCTCAAGGGCAAGCCCCGCGAGAAAGACGGGGTGGAGTCGGGCATCGACCGGCTGGAGCAGGTCGTCGCCTGGCTCGCCGGTGGGGGGGAGGAGGCAGACTTCGAGGGTGTCGTTGTCTTCGACGAGTCGCACAACGCGAGTTCAGCCCTGGATACTCAGGGAGGCCGTGGGGTCAGGAAAGCCTCGCAACGGGCGCTGGCCGTCGTCGATCTGCAAGACCGGCTCCCGAACGCCCGCATCGTCTACGCCAGCGCGACCGGGGCCACCGAGGTGTCCAACCTCGCCTATGCGGCCCGCCTCGGCCTCTGGGGCCGGGGGACTCCGTTCCCGACCGTCGAGGCGTTCGTCGAGAAGGTGTCGGCGGGCGGCATCGCGGCGATGGAGCTCGTGGCGAAGGACCTGAAGTCGATGGGGCTCTACCTCGCGCGCTCGGTCTCCTACGACGGCGTCGACTACCGGACGCTCGTCCACGACCTCGAAGGCCACCAGGCCCAGACCTACGACCGCTGCGCCCAGGCATGGCAGGTCGTCTTGCGCAACATCCAACAGGCGCTCGAAGTCACCAAGGCCGACAAGTGCGGCCGGGCGCGGGCTGCGGCCTACAGCCAGTTCTGGGGAGCCCACCAGCGGTTCTTCCTGCACGTGCTGGTGTCGATGAGCGCGCCGAGCTTGATCCGGGACATGGAGGCCCGGCTGGCCGCGGGCGAGAGCTGCGTGGTGCAACTCGTGTCCACGATGGAGGCAGCGACCGAGAGGGCCTACGCGAAGGCGGTCAAGAACGGCGACGACCTCCGAGACCTCGACGTGACGCCGCGCGACCAACTCCTCCAGTTCGTCGAGGCCAGCTTCCCGACCACGCTCTACGAGGAGTACCTCGATGACGATGGCCGAGTCCGGAGCCGACCCGTCAAGAACGCGGCCGGGGACTTCGTCCAGTCGCCAGAGGCCGTGGCGGCTCGGAATCGGCTGATGCTGGAGGTGGGGGCCGTAAGCGTGCCGCACGGCGTGCTCGACCAGGTCGTGGACCACTTCGGACCCGGCGCCGTGGCCGAGGTGACGGGCCGTGGGCGGCGGTTCGTCACGAAGGCGGTGGACGGTGTGGAGCAGGTCGTGGAAGAGCGTCGGACGCGGAGAACCTGCAACGCCGAGGCCGACGAGTTCATGGCGGGCAAGCGGCGCGTCCTCGTCTTCAGCCAGGCCGGGGGGACCGGCCGGAGCTACCACTCGGATCTCGCGGCCGACAACCAACAACGGCGGGTGCTGTATTGCGTCGAGCCGGGCTGGTCGAGCGCGCGGTGCGTGCAGGGGATGGGCCGGGTCCACCGAGCCAACCAGGCGTGCCCGCCGGAGTTGGTGCTCGTCACGACGAACCTCAAAGCCCAGCGCCGCTTCCTCTCGACCATCGCGCGGAGGTTGGACCAGCTCGGCGCGCTCACGAAGGGCCAGCGCCAGACGGCGAGCCAGGGCTTGCTATCCAGCGAGTTCAACCTGGAGACCCCGCTCTCGAGAGCCAGCTTGCACAACTGGTTCGTGGACCTCTACCGGGGCGAGGGCCGGGCGGTCGCCTCTGGCGTCACGCCGGCGCTCGTCGAGGAGCAGATGGGCATCAAGGTGTTGGACCAAGACGGCCAACTCAACGTGGGCGCGGTCCCCGAGGTGCCGAAGTTCTTGAACCGGCTCCTGTCGCTCCAGACGGGAGCCATGGACGCCGTGTTCGACTCGTGGTACGGGTACCTCGAAGAGGCCACGGAGTCCGCGAGAGAGGCCGGGACGCTCGACGTGGGCGTCGAGACGCTCCGGGCCGAGCGCGTGGTCACGACCGACGAGCGGCTGGTGTACACGCACGAGCGGTCGGGGGCGACGACGCAGGTCGTGAC
The DNA here is from genome assembly GCF_049648075.1 of Rubrivirga sp. GTDB lineage: Bacteria > Bacteroidota > Rhodothermia > Rhodothermales > Rubricoccaceae > Rubrivirga. The sequence continues at coordinate 2,437 of NZ_JBARYR010000563.1, forward strand.
GCTGGAGCTGACCCGGCGGACGGAGATCGTGGACTGGGACGAGATCTGGCGCTGGGCCAAGGAGGCTCAGGCGCTGGGGTCCTGGGTGGGGTTCGTTCAGAACCGGCGGAGCGGGCAGCCCTACGCACTCTTCCGCGCCGGGAGCCGGACGACCGAGACCGGCCGCGTCGTGCAGCGACTGCGTCGGGTCGGCGTGCGCTCGAACCGGCTGATGGACGAGACCGAGATCAACCGTCCGGGGGAGGAGGGAGGCCACCAGCCCATTCCCACCGATGAGGCCCGGACGCTCTGGGCCACGGGCGTCGCCGCCGCGCCCGAGTTCACGACCGAGCCGATCCACCTGGTGACCGGGACGATCCTGCCCATCTGGGACCGGATCGCCGGGCATCCGAGGATCTACCGCGCCCAAACTGACGCGGGCGAGCGCATGATCGGCCGGGCCGTGATGCCGGAGCATCTGAGCGCGACGCTCAAGGCCCTGGGAGCTGCGGGCGACCGCGTGGACATCACGCCCGAGGCGCTCGCGGAGCAGATTCTGGCGGGCGCCGAGGCGGACCTCGCCAACGGCTGGCAACTCCGCCTGCGCCGCGTGGCGAACGAGCCCCGGATCGAGCTCTTGGGGCCGGACTACTCGGCCATGCGCGAGCTGGAGGCCGACGGGGTCTTCGCCGAGGTCCACGCCTTCCGCACCCGGTTCTTCGTCCCGACGGGCGAGAGGGCGGCAGGCGTCTTGCGGGCAGTGACGGAGCACCGGCCCGTCGTAGAGATGCGCGACGCGATGCGGCGGGCTGCCTGAGTGGCGCCCGCTGTGAGGCGCCAAAGGCCCATGCCGGGGCCGCTCTGCGGGAGCGAAGAGCGGCCCCGGCACTCGGCTGGAGGCCCGTTCGCACTCCTCCGCTCTGAAGACTCATGTCGAGATCTATGCCTGGCCCCGGCGACTTCTGCCACGGGTGCAACCGATTACTCTGCCGGTGCCCCCCCGAACCGGATTACGGGTCCTACTTCGAGGCGTCGTATCAGGCGGGCCACGAGGCCTGCCTCGCCGACGGGTACTCCGAGCGGCCGCTGACCGAGTGGGTGTACCTCACGGGCTCACGGTGCCGGTGGGACGCCACGGAGAAGCGGCTCGTCCATCACATGGCGCCGCTCCAGTTCGCCGAGCTCACCTGGCGGCACCGCCACACGAGCGCCGTGTCGTACCGCCGGTGGTTCGAGCGCCAGTACGGCCACGACCTCGAGGAGTACCTCGCGGGCTACGACGACGCGGGGGCCGGGCTGCCGTCGGCCTCCGCCGACCCCGAGGCCCACGCACGAGCCGAGGCCGCGCTCGACGCCCATGAGCCCGTCCCCGAACGCGTCGAACCCGTGCCCGAGACTACCCCGTCGTGCGCCGGTCTCGTCGAGGACGAGGACTGGCTGCCGTTCTGATCAAAGACCTAACCCGCTACTGTCGCCCCAGGGACGGTGTCGGGCTCAGAACGCCCTGGCTAGGTCGTGCTGGTGGCCGCTCGCAGTGGCGAGAAGCGGCCCCAGCACTCGGTCGGGCGTCGCGACGAATCCCAACCCCGTATCCCAATGTCTACCCTTCGAGAGTCCCCGGTCCACCTTGCAGACGCACCGTCCGACCCCGAGCGGTGCCCGGAAGCGACGCGCGGCCTGCTAGCCGACGTCGCCCTCGCGTTCTCCGCGCCCGTCCTC
>NZ_JBARYR010000564.1:0-5971 GCF_049648075.1 Rubrivirga sp.
CCTCGAGGCCGTCGAGGTGTCCGAGGCCCGCCTCCGGATCGCCCAGGCCGAGGTCCGCATCGGGACCGCCGCCGAGATCGACGCCGCGCTCGCGCTCGCGGATTACAACGCCGACCGCGCCCTCCTCTTGCAGCGCCGGGTTCAACTCGCCGGGGCTCGGGCGGGGCTAGGCGGGCTCCTCGCGCTCCCCGAGCCCGGCGCCGTCGTCGTCACCGACACGCTGGCCCTCGGTGCCCCGCCCGCCCTCGACGTGTTGGTGGCGCGAGCGGCCGTAGGCAACCGCCGTGTGGCCGCGTTCCAAGCGGCCGAAGCCGCCGCCGTCGAGGCCATCGACCAAGTCCGCTCCGACTACCGGCCGACTGTCCGGGCGTCGGCTGGCGTCGGGCTGACCGTCTTCGACGGCGGGTTCCTTCCTCCGAGCTTCGACCCCACGGTCGGCCCGGACCTCCGCTACGGCCTGACGGCCTCGCTCCCCATCTTCGACGCGGGGGAGCGGGAGCGGCGGCTCGTGAACGCGCGCATCGGGCTCCGCCAGGCCGAGCTCTCGACGGACGCGGAGCGGATCGCGAACCGGGCCCGGGCGGTCCAGCTCGCTGCACTCGCGGAGGGGTTTCGGGCACTTGTGGATCTCGAGACGCTCAACGAGCAGGTCGCGCGGGAGAACGTCCGCGTGGCCCTGGCCCAGCTCCGTCTCGGGTTCATCACGCCCGTCGACCTCCGCCAGATCCAGCTCACGCTCGTCGACGTGCGGACGCGACGGGTCGAGGCCGTGTACCAAGCGAGACTGGCCGAGGCGGAGCTCCGGCTGCTGGCCGGCGACCTGCTCCCGTCCGACGCCGCGACGCTGGCCGAGCCGCGGTAGGCGCGTCCCCGTCCTCGAGGTCGCTATCGCGCGACGACGAACCGGACCACCTCGGCGCGCGCGCCGGCTTCGACGCGGACGACGTAGAGCCCCGGCGTCAGCCTCGAGGTCGAGAACCCATGATCGCCGGCGCCCAGGACGCCGTTGTGCAGGACGGCCACCTCGCGGCCGAGCGCGTCATACACCGCTGCGCGTACCGGACCGGCCTCGAGGACGGACAACCGGACCGTCGAGGTCGACGCCGTCGGGTTTGGTGCGACGGACAGGGCGACCGACTGTGGCTCGTCCTCGAGGGCGGTGGTCGTTCCCGGGAGGTAGAGCGCTGCGACGCGGAAGCGTTGACCCGGCGTGATCTCATCGTTAGCGGCCGTCGCCGCGACGTCGCTGTCGGTCAGCCACTCGTACTGTATGAACCTGCTCTCGAGGATGACCCGGCCGTCCTGCGTCGTCGTGTTGTCGGTCGTACGCTGGACCATCAGGCAGTCGAACCGGCCGGTGGGGGCGACCAGCGTCCCGGACCCGACAACCTCGGACACCTCGCGGACCGTGCTCACGACGCCGGGGACCGCCATCAGCGAGACGACTTCCGACTCTCCGACGACCGTGGTGCCGAACGTGAACGGGAACGACGCTTGCTCGAGGCCGTCGACGTTCCGGAGTAGAAAGTCAGGGGCCCCCGCGCTCGCCGGCACAAACTCACCGAGCGTCGCGAACACGCCGTCCTCGATGCGGACGTAGGTGTACGAGGTCGAGCCGGGGTTCGTGAGGCCGGTGCCGCCCAACGCGTAGGCTCGCGTCGCGGTCGGGAAGTTGGAGGCGCCCGGCAGGCCCGCGGGGTCCTCGAACGTCTCCGTCGTGATGGGCAGACGCTGGTCGCTGTACGTGAGCGCCGTAAAGTCCCACGTTTGACCTCGGCCTGTCAACGCGATCAGGGCGTCGACGCGGTCCTCGTCGGTGGCGTTGATGACCGCGTCGGTCGAGAAGATGGTCGCGTCGCCCTCGACGCCGAACGGGATCGGCCGGTAGGTGTCGGCGGAGAGCGAGAGCTGGGCGGAGGCGGGCAGCGCGGCGAGCGTCGCCGCGAGAATCAAGAAGCGCACGGGCGGGGTGGTGGGAAGGCGGTTAGGATAGACACGTGCGCCGTCTCCGCGCCCCCCTCGAGGGCGACGTCCCGAGCCCTGGCCTCGAGGCCGAGCGGCTACCGCGCGACGACGAACCGCGCCGTCTCGGCATGCCCCTGGACCTCGATGCGGACGACGTAGAGCCCCGGCGTCAACCTCGAGGTCGAGAACCCATGGTCGCCGGCGCCCAGGACGCCGTCGTGCAGGGCCGCGACCTCGCGTCCGAGCGCGTCGTAGACCGCGACCCGAGCGGGTCCGGCCTCGAGGACGGACAATCTCACCGTCGAGGTCGACGCCGTCGGGTTGGGCGCGACGGACAGCGACGCGAGGCGAGACCCGTCCTCGAGGGCGGTGACGATGCGGGGCTCGTAGAACCGCGCTTCGCGGAAGGTGCGGCCGGGTCCGAGCTCGTTGTTCACAGCGACCGCCCCAGCCCGGTCGGCCGTGACCCAGGTGTACCCGGACGTCGTAAACCCATCGCTCGTCTCGGTGCGCCGGACCATGAGGCACTCGTACGAGCCCGACGGCACGACCAGCGTGCCGTATCCCACCACCTCGACCGTCTCGCTCCAGGAGAGATCGACGAGCGGGCGGGGGGACGCGTCGACGTCGCCCTCGTCCTCGAATGAGGTGCCGAAGGTGAACGGGAACGTGGCCTGAACGCGACCGTCAGGCGTGTACCGGCTCTGGAGCACGACGGTCGAGGTCGAGTCCAGGGTGACGCTCCCCAGCGTGATCAACGAGTCGCCGTCGACCCGGGCGTAGGTGTAGCTCACGTAGTCGACTCCCGGCCTGCCGTCCTCATAGGCTGCCGTCGCCGTGGTGAACAGGTCCGCGCCAGGCAGACCAGCGGGGTCCTCGAGGACGCGCCGGTCCGGTGTGATCGGTACGGCCGTGGTCTCCAACACGGTAAAGTCCCACGTCTGATCCGCGCCGGTCCGGGCGATGAGCGCGTCGATCGCGCTGTCGGACGCGCTGGTCCCCGACGCGTCGGTCGAGTAGAGCAAGAGGGGACCGTCGGCCTCTGCGAAGCCGTACTCCGAGAACCCGCTGGGGCGGTAGTCGTCGGCGGTGAACGAGAGCTGGGCGGAGGCGGGGAGCGCGCAGAGCGCCGCCGCGAGGATCACATAACGCATGGTCGTTGAGGCACTGTTCACCCAAGGATAGGTGGCTAGGCCCCGACGCGCAACGCCCTCGAGGGCGACTCAGGCCCGCTCCGCGAGCTCGGCCCACCGCTCGACGTCGGTCTCGAGCTGCTCCGTCAACGCGGCGAACTCGGCCGAGAGCGCGATGACCTTGTCGGCGTCCGCCGCGTGCTCGACCATCTCGGCCTCGAGGACGGGCTGGCGGTCCTCGGCCTTGGCGATCCGGGCCTCGACCTCCTGGAGCTCCAGCTTCTCGGCGTACGTGAGCTTTTTCGGGGCGGGCTCCGCCGGCGCCTTGGAGGCCTCGGGCTCGGGTTCCGGCGCCCCCGCCGCTTCGGCTCGGCGCGCGTCGGCGGCCTCCAAGGCGACCTTCTCGTTCGCCTCGATCTCGGCCCACACGCTGTAGCTGCCGGGGATCTTGCGGACCCGGCCGTCGCCCTCGACGCGCAGCAGGTGCTCGGCGGTGCGGTCCAGGAAGTAGCGGTCGTGAGAGACCGTCACGACGGCGCCGGCGAACGTGTCGAGGTAGCCCTCCAAGGCAACGAGGGTCGGGATGTCGAGGTCGTTGGTGGGCTCGTCGAGCAGCAACACGTTGGGCGCGCCCATCAGCACGCGCAACAGGTAGAGGCGTCGCCGCTCGCCGCCGGAGAGAAGCCCGACGGGCGTGTACTGCACCTCGCGCGGGAACAGGAACCGCTCCAGCATCTGGGCCGCCGTGATGACGGACCCGTCCGACATCTTGACGTTGTCGGCGATGTCCTCGACGGAGTCGATCAAGCGCTGGTCGGCACCCTCGCGCTGGGACGCGGCCAAGTCCCGGCTCTCCTGGTCGTAGTACCCGATGGTCACCGTCGGTCCGACCTCGAGGACGCCGTCGTCGGGAGCGAGCCGCCCGGCGATCATCTCCAAGAGCGTGGTCTTGCCGGCGCCGTTGGGGCCGATGATGCCCAGCCGATCGTCTCGCGTGAGCTCGTAGGTCAGGTCCTCGATCAGCGTCCGCCCGTCGAAGCCTTTGGAGACGCCCTCGAGCTGAACCACTTTCTTCCCCAAGCGAGTCGAGACCGACTCGATGGCGATGTCAGCTGCCGCGGCGTCGGGCTTGGCGTCCAAGAGCGCGTGCGCCCGGTCGATGCGGGCCTTCGACTTCGAGGTCCGCGCCTTGGCGCCGCGCCGGAGCCACGCCAACTCGCGCGTGGCGAGGTTCTGCCGCTTCGACTCCTCGGCGGCCTCGACGACGGCCTGGGCCGCCTTCTGCTCGAGGTAGCTCCCGTACGAGCCCACGAAGCGCTGGACGGTCCCACGCTCGACCTCGAGCATCCGGTTCGTCACGCGGTCCAAGACGTAGCGGTCGTGGGTGACCAGCAGGAGCGCGCCGGTCCACGACCGCAGAAGCCCCTCCATCCACTCGATGGTCTCGGTGTCGAGGTGGTTCGTTGGCTCGTCCAGGATGAGCAGGTCCGGCCGCTCGACGATGGCACGTGCGAGCGCGACGCGCTTTTTCTGCCCCCCACTCAAGGTCCCAACCTTCGCCGTCGGGTCGGCCAGCCCGAGCCGGTCCAGGGCGGCGCGCGCCTGGGCCTCGAGGTCCCACCCGCCGACGGCGTCCAAGCGCCCCGAGAGCCGGGCGATGTCGGCGGCGGCTTTCTCGTCCGTGTAGTCGGCCTCCAGCTTTGCGAGCGCGGCCTCGTAGTCGCGCAGGAGGGTCGCCGTCGGTCCGTCGCCGGCGAAGACGGCATCGAGGACGGTGGCCTCGGCCTCGAGGTCGGGCCGCTGGTCCAAGACGCCGATCCGGGCGCCGGAGGCGACCAGGACCTCGCCGCCGTCGGGCGTCTCCAGGCCGGACGCGAGCTTGAGGAGCGTCGATTTGCCGGCGCCGTTGGCCCCGATCACGGCGACCTTCTCGTCGGGCTGGATGACGAACGAGACGTCCTCCAAGAGCGGCTTGGTGCCGTAGCTCTTGCGGACGCGGTCGAAGGTGAGGACAGCCATCGGGGCGGGGGAGGGGGACGCCGGAAGATCGGGGCGTCCTCGAGGGCGGTCGGTGACGATGGGAGGGAATGCGAGGTCGGGGGCGTGGCTTCGAGGGCGTACGTGGGGTTCGGCCTCGAGGGCGGCTGCTCACCACCCCCTGTCCTCCTCCTCATGCAAGGAGGGGGGACTCGACCTAAAGGCCCGAGGGCAGCGGGTCGTCCTCGAGGACGGGGGAGCATCTGTCACTGCCCCCTTCCCTACGGTCCTCGAACGGAAACCGTGCGCGTCGTTCAGGGCGTTCCTCCCGTACACACCACAGACACCATGGAGCTCGGCCTGTTCTCGTTTGCCGAGGTGCCGCCCGGCACCACCCGCACGGACCGCCTTCGGAACCTGCTCGAGGAGATCGAGCTCGCGGACCAGGTCGGCCTCGACGTGTTCGGCGTCGGGGAGCACCACCGGCCGGACTACGCGGCGTCGGCGCCGGCAGTGGTCTTGGCGGCGGCGGCCTCGAGGACGGAGCGGATCCGGCTGACGAGTTCGGTGACCGTCTTGTCGTCGGACGACCCGGTGCGCGTGTTCCAAGACTTCGCGACGCTCGACCTGCTCTCGAACGGGCGGGCGGAGATCTTGGCGGGACGCGGCTCGTTTATCGAGTCGTTCCCACTGTTCGGCTACGAGCTGGGGGACTACGACTCACTTTACCAGGAGAAGCTGGAGCTGCTACTGGCGCTGCGGGCGTCGGAGCGGGTGACGTGGAGCGGGCGGCACCGCGCGGCGCTGCGGGACCAGCCGGTGTACCCGCGTCCACAGCAGGACGAGCTGCCGGTCTGGGTGGCGGTCGGCGGGACGCCGGCGTCGGTGTTGCGGGC
>NZ_JBARYR010000565.1:0-2277 GCF_049648075.1 Rubrivirga sp.
TGGACGCGATGGTCCCTCGAGGGATGCTCTTCGACGGGTCCTTGAGGTCGCCCGACAGCGAGATCCCGACCTCGATGCCGGTCACCGCCGGGAAGAAGACGGCGAACACGGCCCAGAACGAGATCCCCTCGGTGTAGCTCGCGCCCATCGTCGGCGCCTGCGTCTCGCCCCAGCCGCCGGCGAAAAACGACACCAACGCCGCGATCAGGATGGCCAGGATCCCGAACTGGATCTTGAGCGCGAAGTCGGCCCCGACGTAGGCGATGGCGACGAACGCCAAAGCCACGACGGTCGCGAACACCTGGGCATCGAACGCCGCCAGAAACGGGATCACCTCCATGGCCTCGACGAAGCCGATGATGTAGAACGCGACCGAGATCGCCTGCGACAGGTACAGTGGGATCCCGATGGCACCGCCGATCTCGAGCCCGAGCGACCTCGAGATCAAGTAGTAGTTGCCGCCCGCCCGGACGTCCATGCTCGTCGCGATCGACGACAGCGACAGCCCCGTCAGGAACGAGATCGCGTTCGCGAGCAGGATGATGATCAGCGCCCCGCCCAGCCCCGCCTGTCCCACGACCCAGCCCGTCCGCAAGAACAAGATGATGCCCAGGATGGTAAGCACGTTGGGCGTAAAGACGCCGGCGAACGTGCCGAATCGAGCAGTGGCGTTCGCGGGAGCCGCGCGGTCGGCCATCGGGAATCGGAGAGGGACCGGATGGTAGCACCGGACCGCGTCGGACGCGTCCTCGAGGCCGACGCGTGATCCGTCCTCGAGGGCAAGTGCGGAGGAAGGGAAGACACCCACCCCTGCGCCATGACCGCCACGACGACCAACCGCTTCGACCTCGCCGTTACGCTCCCGACCGGCTTCCGCTGGGGGGGCACCTACTCCCTCGTCCTCGAGGACGACGCGCTCTACGTCATCCGCCTGTCTGGTGTGAGCGGTAAGGGTCCCCAGGTCGACGCCGACGCGTTCCTCGACCACAACTCGACCGCCGGGGACAAGATCAGTGCCCACCTGGGCGTCGCGATGGCACAGCCCGCGATCAAGATGATGGAGAAGAAGTTCGGGGCCAAGAGGGATGCCAGCGTGGGCCTGGAGGCCAGCCTGGGCCTGGAGCGGCTCGAGGCCCAAGGCGCCCGCGCGATGGCGGACGAGAAAGGCAGCTACCGGTTCGAGCGCGGCGACCTCAAGTCCCTCAAGGCCGGGCGCAAGGGCAACATCGAGACGTTGACGCTCAAGACCAAGGCGCGGTCGTTCCCCTTCCGGCTCGGGTCGAGGACGGGCGCTCCGCTCAAGGCCTTCCTCGAGGACGTCCGGTCGTGGGCCGGGATCTAGCGTCCGTCCTCGAGGGCGAGCCTCATTCGCCCACCGGCCGTCCTCGATGCGACTCCACCAGCGAGATGGTCTGGTCCAGGAGCTCCGGCCCACCCGGAGGCCCGTGTGACGGGACGACGACCTCGAGGTCGGGGTAGCGGTCTCGGACGCGCGCGACGGACTCGGCCCAACGCTCGAGGTCGGCGTCGGCGGTGTTGCCGAGCGACGTTGAGCCGCCGGGGCGGATGAGGCAGCCGCCGTACAGGATCCCGGCGCTCGGCACGTAGACGACCACGTTGTCGACGGTGTGGCCCGAACCGGCGTCGAACACCTCGACCTCGAGAACTTGCCCCGGACCTGATCCGGGGTCGCCGATGCGAAGCGTCCAGGCGTCGCCGCCCTCGAGGAGAAAATCCGGTCGGGGCCAGCCCTCTGCCTCCATCCGGTCGGCCGTCCTCGAGGTCGCGACGATCGGGATGCCCGCGCGGCGCAAGGTCGGGACGCCGCCGACGCTGTCGTCGTGGTGGTGCGAGACGACGGCCCGTCGGACGCCCGCGCCCCATAGGAGGCGGAGCTCGGCCAGGAGGGACGCCGTTGCCTGCTCGGGGTCGTCGCCCCACGCGGTGTCGACCAAGAGCGCGTCGCTGCCGGACGCGACGACGAGACCGTTCGACAGGACGCGGCCGAAGCCCTCCACGTCCCGGGCCGTCGTGTGGACCCAGACGGTGGGCGTCAGGGCCTCGACCTCGAGGCCGGGTATCGGCTCAGGGGCGACGGGCTCCGAGGTCGCGACGCACCCCGAACAGGAGAGGACGACGAGAGCGAGGACGGCGCGCATGGCTAAGGAGCGAGAGGTCCCAAGAAACGACGTGCCGCTCCCCAACCTCGAGGACGAAAAAGGGCGGCCCTCCGAAGAGAGCCGCCCCGTGCCTTCAGACGAGGCCGCGGCCTCGAGG
>NZ_JBARYR010000566.1:0-5867 GCF_049648075.1 Rubrivirga sp.
CCTCGAGGCCGATAGGTTAGGGCGGTTTTTCTCCCGACCCGTGCTCGCTCGCCTCGCCCTCATCGCTCTCTTGTCGACCGCCTCTGCGGCTCAGCCGCCAGACCGCGCCACGCGCCTCGACTCCGCGCTCACCGCCGCGCACGCGGACGGCCTGTTCAGCGGCGCCCTGGTCATCACCGCTGCGGACGGAGACGTCATGTACCGCTTCGCGGCCGGCGACCTCGAGGGCGACCCGGTCACTACGGACACGCCGCTCTACGTCGCCTCCGTCACCAAGGCGATGACGGCCGCCGCCGCGTTATCACTCGCAGCCGACGGACGCCTCGACCTCGACGCACCCGTCGCGGACGTCCTCGAGGGCTGGCCCTACGCGGTCACGGCTCGCCAGCTCATGGACCAGACGGCCGGCCTCCACTTTCTGACGATGCTGACGGCGGAGCGCGACACGACCCGCCCGGTCACCACGGCCGATCTCCTAGCCTTGGTCGCCCAGCATGCGCCTGGTCTGGTGCACGAGCCCGGAACGGCGTTCGACTACGACAACGCCAACTACGCCACGTTGGCGGCCGTCCTCGAGACCGCATCCGGCACGCCCTACGCCGACGTCTTGCGCGAGCGCGTGTTCGAGCCCGCCGAGATGACGACCGCGTTCGTGGCTCCGTCGGGCGAGCTCGGATGGGCCGCGTGGTCCGGCGGAGACGGAGACGGTGTCTGGACCTCCGCGGAGGACCTGGCCCGGTTCGACGACGCGTTCTGGAACGGACGGATCATCGACCTCGGGGTCGTGGACGCGCTCACCCCTCCCGCCCTCGAGGGCGGCGCGTTGAGCACCTACGCTGCCGGTCGCTTCTCGACCGACACTCCCCGACCGCTCATCGGTGCGTTTGGAGACGGCGGCGTGACCAAGGCCGGACTGTGGCGCGAACTCGAGAGCCGGAAGGCCGGCGAAGTCAACGGCGCGCAGCCCGGCACCACGTACGCCATGATCGCGACCGACGACGGCGTCTACCGCACGCCCGTTCTGACGGCCGCGATGGCGATCTGGAACGGCGAGCCGTTCGCGCTCCCCCTCCCCCGACTCACCACCGACGTGCCTGATCGCGTCCTCGAGCGCCACGTCGGCGTGTACGAGTCTGGGATGGGGCGCTTGCACATCACCCTCGAGGATGGACAGCTCCACCTCGAGCCCGAAGGCGCGGGCGGGAGCGAGCCGTTGATCGCGGGATCGGAGACCGTGTTCTACTTTTGCTGCCAGGACCTGACGTGGGAGTTCGTCCTCGATGAGGCCGGACGGACCGTCGGCCTCCAGATCGAGGGGCAGCCCCAGACGCTGGGCACGCGCGTCGAGTAGCGCCCTCGAGGACGGCTAGACCTTGATGCGGCGCCCGACGTGGACCGCCACCTCGCTGCCGACCGCGAGAAACGCCGACCGGGGCGGCCCGGCCAGCACGTCGGCGAAGGCCGAGCCGTAGAGCTCGGTCGTGTCGCCGCCGAACCCGACGTTCTCGGCGGTCCACAGTCGCCACGACGGGTGCTCGACCTGGTACTCGACGGTGCCGCCGTCGCGCTGACGCGTGTAGCCCCAGTAGTGCTCCGTGATGAACTCGGCTTCGGAGCCCGGCTCCGCAAATTGGGCGGGTCCCTTTGCTTGGGCGCTGAGCACGAACTTCTCGCCTCCATGCACCCAGGCGTACGAGACGTGCCCGCCCCGTTCGGGGAGAAGGTCGACGTGGTGGTCCATCGGCGCGGCGATGTAGGGCTCGTTGTAGGCCCAGCGCGCGACCGCCGCGATGGCGCGCCGCGGGACGATCTCGCGCACGAACGTGACGGCCCGCCGGACCTCGCCGTCCACCTCGCGGCAGACGTAGAATCGCAGGTTGACCTCCTCGAAGTGGCGGTGGAACGGGACAGGGACACCGGCCAGGCGCGTGTCCTTGAACAAGAACCCGACCACGCTCACCAACGCCTCGCCCTGCCACAGATCGAGCGTGGTGCCCGCCGGGACCAACGGCTCGAGAACGCCGGCGGGGACGGCGTAGTTGGCGAGCAGCAGGCTCTCCCAGCGAGCCGTCAGGAACGGGCGGGACATGGACACGAGCGGAGAACTCGACAGGCTACGGCCTCGAGGACGAACCGACCCCGCTACTGCGGCCCTTCGAACTCGTCGGCGTAGTCGGCCTGGGAGGCGAGGACGACCTTCTCGGCGTGCTCGCGCCCGTACGTCCGTGCGATGGACGCCTCGGACGTGCTGCCGGGCACCATCTTGTACGTCGAGAAGTAGTGGGTCAGCCGCTCGATGAGCTTCTCGGGCAGGTCATCGAGGTCGCGAACGCCGCCCCAGAACAGGTCGCCCTGGAGCACGGCCACGATCTTGTCGTCGGCCTCGCCGTTGTCGATCATCTGGAGACCACCGACCACGCGGGCCGCCAGCGTGATGTCGGCCCGGTCGATCTTGCGCTCCGAGATCACGCACACGTCGAGAGGATCGCCGTCGCCCTTCTCGGCCTCCGGGCCGGAGAGCGCCGCGACGCGCTCGTCGCAGTAGGTCCGCGGGACGAACCCGTAGATCGTCGGCGGGTGCGACGAGCTCCGCTGCGGCCGGTCGACGCGGGTGTACCCGGTGACCTTGTCGAGCTCGTACTTGACCGAGTCCGACGGCGTGATCTCGACGTAGGCCGTGATGACGCGCGGCGCGTCGGGGCCGGCCTCGAGGCCGTGCCACGGGTGCGGGCGCCAGCGGTAGAACGGGGGGGGGAAACTGCTCACGGTGTGACCGGGGAGAGAAGCGAAGGTCCGACCCCGAGGACGAGGCCACGGAGAAATCTCGTCAGGTAGGCCCGGAGCGTGCCCGTCGGGCGACGGCCGGGGTCGCCCTCGAGGACGACGCGCCCGGATCGACCTCGGGGCCGCTCGGTATACCTCGCCCACTATTCCGCTCTCCGATGCCCAGCCTTCAGACCTCGACCGCCCAGCCCACCGCCGAGCTGTTTTACCAAGACCTCAACCCGGACGGCGCGGCCGGGACGGTGGTCTTGATCCACGGGTGGCCCCTCAGCCACCGGATGTGGGAGCCCCAACTCTGGCCGCTCACCGACGCCGACTACCGCGTGGTCGCGTACGACCGACGCGGGTTCGGCGCGTCGTCGTTCCCCACGTCCGGCTACGACTACGACACGTTCGCGGACGACCTCAAGGACCTGCTCGACGGGCTCGACCTCGAGGCCGCGACGTTGGTCGGGTTCTCGATGGGTGGCGGCGAGCTGGCCCGCTACGTCGGGCGCTACGGGACGGGCCGCGTCGAGAAGCTCGTGTTCATGAGCTCCGTCTTCCCCTTCATGCTCCAGACCGACGACAACCCGACGGGCGTGCCCGGCGACGTCTTCGACGACATGAAGTCGGGCATCAAGGCCGACCGCGTCGGCTTCCTCGAGGGGTTCGGAAAAGGGTTCGTCAACTACGACAAGCTCTCCGACCGGATCAGCGAGCAGGTCCTCCACTACCACTGGTCCATCGCGACGATGGCGCAGCCCAAGGCGACCGTCGACTGCGTGGACGCGTTCGGCCGGACGGACTTCCGGCCCGATGCCGCCAAGATCGACGTGCCCACCCTCTTCATCCACGGCGACGACGACCAGATTGTCCCGCTTGGGGCGTCGGCGAAGCCGGGCAGCGAGTTGGTCGAGGGGAGCACGGTCCACACCGTCGAGGGCGGCCCGCACGGGCTCAACCACACGCACGCGGACGAGGTCAACCGCGTGCTCCTGGACTTCCTCAGCCAGTAGCCTCCGCTCTCGGGGGTGCGGGCGCCCGTCCCGGTTAGCTGGGGCGGGCGCTTCTGTGTCCGGCCTCGAGGGCGACCGGCGCTCCCGGCAGCGTGGTCCCCTCTGCGCTCGAAAACCGTAGGCCAGACGAACAGCCGCGCCGCGCCATGAGACTCCTCGCCCTCGCCCTCCTCGTCGCCGCCTCGCCCCACGCCCAGCAGCTCCCTGCTGTGGACGTGCTCGACCTGATGCGCATCCCGTTCAACGACGACCGCGGGACGTTCCTCGCCAGGGGCCACGAGATCGGCGCCCTCTTCCCCACCGACGGCGACTACCAACTCGCTGTCCTCGATGCGGCCGGCACCGCCGTCGCCACGATGCGCTACGTGCCACGTCCCTACGATGGACAGGTGGCCTTCGCCGAGCTCGAGCCGCGTCGAGATCTGGTGTACACGTCCTCCCCAGAACCGGGCGCGTACCGGCTGGCGGTCGTGCTCGACGGGGACGTGGTCGGGGCCGTCCCGTTCACGCTCTCGGCTCAGACCGACGACGACCCCTTCGCCCCGTCGACGACGTGGCAGGTCGAGGGTCCGTGGCGCACGACGGCGCTCCTGTCGGTGCCCTCCGACGACCCCGACGGGGACGTGACCGTCTGGTACTGGCTCGACCCCGCCGACGCCGGCGGGGAGTCCGTCCGCTTCCGCGAGGTGCTCACGCGCGACGGCCTCGAGGTCGAGGGGGCCGGGACCGACGGGATGCTCTTCGCCTCGTTCGAGGCGCCGTTCGAGCGGTCCCAGCGGCTCGGCATCGACCGCGGCGACCTCGAGGACGGGGACTACGACCTCGAGGTCGTGACGGCCGACGGGCGCACGCTTCGGTCGTTCGGCTTCCGCGTCGAGGGCGGAGTCCCCGTGGCGCACTCCCGGAGCGCTCTCGACACGCCCCGCGACCGGTTCTTGACGCCGCGGGCGCACCGGCGCTCGGACCAAAGCGGGGGGTGGAACGGGACGGTGGACCGCGTCTGGATGACCTCCGAGTGACCGGCCCCCGGTTCCTACTGGACGCCCTCGCGGCTGGGGCGGAGGTCCACCCGGCCCTCCGCCTTGCGGTCGGCGCCGCGGACGCCGGTCAGCATCTTGGGCTGGAGCGGCGTCCCGTCGGGGTCGCCGTGCAAGACGGTGATGTCGCCGGTGGTCTCCATCACGACGGCGCGGACGTGGGACACGTCGAGGACGTTGGCCTCGCGGAGCTTCGACCACAGGTCGTCCTCGGTGACCTGGACCTTCGCCATCTGGTCCTGGAGCATCTCAGATCCGTCCATGAGCAGGAGCGGCTCGTTGTCCACCAGCCTCTGAGCCAGGCTCCATCGCCGCCGGGCCCACCCGACGCTGATCTGCAGCGCGAACACCATCCCGATCCCGACCAAGGCTTGCGCCAGCGTCGGAGTCTGGGTCAGGATCGAGGACGCCAGCATCGACCCGATACCGACGGTCATCGCGAAGTCGAAGCTCGACATCTTGGCGAAGCTCCGGAGACCGGCCAGGCGCGTGTAGACGAGCACGGCGGCGTAGACGCCGACGGCCGTCAGCGCGATGGCGACGAGCGAGGAGGGGTCGGCGGTGAACCAGTCGGCCATAGTGGAGCGGCGGCCTCGAGGCCAAAGGGGCGAGTCCTACGCCGCGACGTGCGCCTCGGACCCGAAGCCCAAGACGTCGAGGACGTGGTTGAACACGTCGGGCGGCAGATGACCTCCGCTGGCCTGGTCGTGGCCGTGGCCCCATTTCCCGTTCCAGCCCGGCGTGTCGATGGACTGGTACAAGACCGGCAGGCTCAGGTCCGTCCTCGAGGTCCGCGTCGAGAACGCGACGACGCCATCGAGGTAGCCGACGTTGGCGCCGATCACGGGGTACCTGGGCAGCCGTCCCCGCCACTGCTGGGCGATCAATGGGTGGACCTGCGCGGCCGAGTCGATGCGAACGAGTGCGAACCGCAGGTCCGGGTCGACGCCCTCGATGGCGGGCGCTCGCTCGGCGAAGACGGGCGCGGCCTTCCGGGCCTCGGTCATCTCGGCCTTGACGGCGGCGCGGGCCGCCCGCAGTCGGTCCG
>NZ_JBARYR010000567.1:0-2921 GCF_049648075.1 Rubrivirga sp.
GTCCACCTCCGCTACGCCCCGATGGCGGGGGCGCCTTCGTCCTCGAGGACAGCACGACCAGGATGACGAACATGATGAACAACATGCACAACAGGCTGTCGACCTCACCACCTGCCGCGGGCGCCGACCTCGAGGGCGCCTCAAACTGACCCGACAGCGCCGACGCGATCGCCGTCGTGGCCTCGTCGATGCCGGCGTAGAACGCGCCCTGCCGGAACCGGGGCACGATGACGGACCGGATGATGGTGCCGGCCGTCGCGTCGGTCAGGGCACCTTCGGCGCCGAAGCCGGTCGCGATAAAGACGTCCCGGTCCTGGACCGCGACCAGGAGCACGACGCCGTCGTCGATGTTTGCCCGGCCGACGCCCCACGAGCGCAGGATCTCGGTCGCGTAGTCGACCGGCGCGACGCCGTTCGTCGAGGGGACCAAGACGACTGCGATCTGGGACCCGGTCGAGTCGTCGAAGGCGACCAGCTTTCGCTCGAGCGCGTCGCGCTCCGCTGCCGACAGTGTGCCTGAGAAGTCGTTGACGAGCCGGGCCGGTGTCGGCCTCGAGGGGACGTCGAACGCCGCGTCGTAGCCGGGCCCGCCCTGTTGGGCCGCCGCGCCCTCGAGGGCGAACAGCAGCAAGACGGCCAGGACGGAGCGGAGCACGGGCACGGGGGACGACGCGTCGGCGGGGAGGCCGAGTCAGGACGGGCGATCTAGAGACGGGCGGCTAGTCGAACGAGATCTCGGGCGCCTGCTCGGCGCCGGCCTCGGCCTCGAACGTCTCGCGTCGGTCGACGCCGGCGAAGCCCGCAACGAGCGTCGCGGGAAACGTGCGGATCCGGGCGTTGAGGTCCGTCGCGGCGCGGTTGTAGTCACGGCGCGCCGTCGCGATCCGGTTCTCGTTGCCCTCGATCTGGTCCTGCAAGCGCAAGAACCCTTCGTTGGCCCGGAGCTCCGGGTAGTCCTCCCGGACGACGTTCAAGAGCGACCCGACGGATGCGGCGAGCGCGGTCTGGGCCTGCTCGAACCGCTCGACCGCTTGGGGGTTGTTGAGGTCGTCGGCGTCGAGTTGAACGTTGGTCACGTTCTGGCGGGCCTCGATGACGTTCTGCAACGTCTCGCTCTCGAAGTCGGCCTGGCCCTGGACCGTGGACACGACCTGGTCGATCAGGTCCGCGCGGCGCTGGTACTGGTTCTCGACCTCGGCCCAGGCACCGGTTACCTGCTCGTCTTGGGAGACCAGGCTGTTGTACGTGCCGCACCCCGAACAGCCGGCAAAGCCGACGAGCAGGAGAACGACGAGGAGGATGATGGCGCCAGTGCTTCGCATGGGGATCGGGACGTGCAGGTCAGAGGGGCGGTATCCTACGCGGCCGTCTGGAAAAGGATGCCAGGCGACCCAGAGCGCTCCATGGACTTTCTGCCATCTCTCGATTCCGTCCACGTCGTCGGCGACCGCGTCCTGATCCGGCCGGGCGACGACGCCGACCAAAGTGCGGGCGGCCTCTACCTGCCCCAGGGCGTCGCCTCCAAGGAGCGCGTCCAGGGCGGTCGCGTCGTCAAGGTCGGGCCGGGCGTGGTCATTCCCAACCCGGACTACTCGACGGCCGAGGCCTGGGACGAGGCGTCGCCGGTGCGCTACCTCCCGCTCCAGGCCCGCACGGGGGACCAAGCGCTGTTCTTGCGAAAGGAGGCCATCGAGGTCGAGTACGCCGGTGAGGCGTTCCTGATCGTCCCGCACCAGGCGCTGTTGGCCTTGGTGCGGCCGCGCCACATCGAGGACGAAGAGGGGTTTTAATGCCCTCGAGGGCACGGCCGTTGGGGGCGCCGGGAGGACCGGGGCGGAGTAGTCTTTCGGCACACTCCTCGCCAATCCATGCGGCTGTCCCTGCTCGCTCTTCTCGTCGTATCCCTGCCCGCATTCGCCCAGCCGGCGCCCGACGACCGGTCGGAGTGGGATCAGACGGCGAAAGGAGTCCGGCTGCTCGGAGGCGGGGCGTCGATCACACGGTTCGATGAGAACACGTCGGCGTCGCTGTCCCCCCGCATCGGGGTCTTCGTCTCGGACCGACTCGCACTCTCGACGTCCGTCCAACTCGGGTACTCCCGTTCCTCGTTCAGTTCCGCCATCAGAGAAGAGTCGTTGTCGTTCTCGACGCTGAGCGCCGGCCTCGGCCCGATGGTGACGTACTACCTCACCGACAGCTCAGCCGCACGGCCGTTCGTGGAGGCCGACGTTTCACTCTCCTATGCGCGGTCGCGACAGGAGGCCGGGGCACTAGCCACGGGATTTCCCACGGCCGTAACGGTGTCGTCCAACGTGAGCGTCGGTGGCGGCGTCGCGGCCGGCGTCGAGCTTCCAATCGCTCGTAACGTCGCCCTCCGAGGCAACGCGTTCTACCGAACGACTGACCTCACCTTCGACGACGGCTCGCTCTCATTCTACGGCCTGTCTGCGGGCTTCTCGACGTTCATCTACTGACCGTCCTCGAGGACGGACCTGACCGTCTGAGTCAGATCGCCGTCGTACCGTTTGGGTCATCCCAAGCCGACTGCGCTGTGACGACCTACAGGGACCGGATCATCATCGATGCCGGGAAGCGCAGCGGGAGACCAGCAACGCGCAGCACCCTGATAGCTCGCCGGCTTACGAGGTCCCCTCTCTCCGCGGGAGAGACAGGGTGAGGGGTGAAGCGCTGCGACCGACCTCGAGGCCGCGAGCCATACCGTATGGGTCTCCGCCTGCGCGGGGATGACTCGTGGAGGGATGCGGTGCGCCACCGCCGCAGAGCTCGACCAACGATCTCAACACAAGGGCATCAGTTTGCTCTCGGGTCCGGCCTCGAGGACGCGGAGGGTCCGGCCTCGAGGGTGGGGAATCACGCCAACCGCTGTGCTAGCACCTCGGCCGGGTGGAGCGCCGTCCGCC
>NZ_JBARYR010000568.1:0-1591 GCF_049648075.1 Rubrivirga sp.
GACTCGCCCCGTGCTCCTCTTCTCTGACCGCCATGACCCTCCGCACTGCCCTCGCCGCCGCCCTGCTGACGGCCCTCGCCACGCCGGCCCTCGCCCAGTCGCCCGTGGGCGAGCAGATCCCCTACCAGGGCCGCCTGACCGACGCCGCCGGTGCGCCCTTGGCCGACGGCACCCAGACGATCCGGTTCGTCCTCGAGGACGCCGCCGGGAGCTCGTGGGCGGAGACGGCCACGGTCCAGACCGTCGGCGGCGTGTTCACGCACTACCTCGGCTCGGTGACTGAGATCGCGGGCGTCGACTTCGCGGACGCGCCGTCGCTGTCGCTCATCCTCAACCCGGACGGCGCGGCGACGGTGTTCGGTCCAGTCCCGCTCGGCGCTGTCCCGGCGGCGTACCGCGCCCTCGAGGGCGGCGGATCGCTGACGTTCCCATTCACAGGTACCGCAAGCACCCAGCTTTTTGAAGCCTCGTTCACGCTCTCGAACACGGGCTCCGGCGACGGGCTCCGCATCGAGGCCGCGGGCGACGACGGGGTTGAGATCTTAGCCGCGGGTGGCGACGGGATTGCGGTTGAGGCGGCTGGAAACATCGGCGTGTACGTCGATGAGGCGACCAGCCACGGCGTCGCCGTCCAGTCGTCAATGGCTACCGCTTTCGTCGCTGCATCGGCAGCGGGCGCCGGGCTAGCGGTCTTCGAGGCCGGTACTGACGGGGTCTCGATTGGCACCGTAGGCCGCGACGGGGTCCACGTCTTCGAGGCTGAAGAGAACGGCTTCTACGTCAATGAAGCCAAATTTCAAGGTCTCCAGGTGAACTACGCGGGTGGACGTGGCCTCTACATCTACCGTTCGGGCGACACGGACGCCGACGACGTGCCCGACGCTGATCGTGACGGGGTCCTCGTCGATTGGGCGGGCGGCGACGGTGTTGAGGTCGCCCGTGCCAATTTTTTTGGCGTCCGTGCATCGGGTGAGGCCGGCAACTACCTCCGCAACACGCGCGTCTCGGTCTTCGCCCCAGACCTCATCCTGGGCGGGACGGGCACTACGGACTTCAACGGTGACGACGGGGTGCTCCAGTCTGACTTTCGGTTCACCAGCAGCGACCTCAGCTTCCGCTCGAACGACGCCGTCCAGGTCTTCCTCGACGCCAACGACGACGAGGCGGGCGACTTCTCGGTCGTCAATGGCGCCGGCAACGTCGTCTTCGGGGTCAACGAAGCGGGCACGCAGTTTCTCACCGGCACGACGCAGTCTGCCGAGGCCGCCATTTACCTCGACGATCCCTCAGCGCCGGACGCCCGGACGCTGACGCTCCCGTCGGTTGTGTCCTCGGACCGCCTCGTCGCCTTCAGCGGAACAGCCCAACTCGACGGCGACGGCGCTGCGATCGTTCAACTCCCGGACTACGCCGCTGCACTCGTCGGCGACTTCCGGTACCAGCTCACGGCCGTCGGCGCGGCCATGCCCAGCCTCCACGTCGCGCGCACGGTTGAGGGCGGAGCGTTCGCCGTCGGGGGCGGGACGCCAGGCGCGTCGGTGTCGTGGCGCGTCGAGGGCGTTCGCCAGGACGCGTGGGCCGTCGCCAACGC
>NZ_JBARYR010000569.1:0-1927 GCF_049648075.1 Rubrivirga sp.
CGCACGAACAGGCGCGCGCGGTAGCCCGCCGTCGCCGGCCGCGCCTCGATGGGCACGTCCTCGAGGTAGCGGCGGACGTCGGCGCCGAGCTCCGCGGCGGAGCCGTATCGTCGCTCGGGCTCGAGGCGCAACGCCTTCAGAATGATCGTGTCGAGGTCGCCCTCGAGGTCGCGCCGGGTGGCAGCATCTTGAACGCGCGTGCTCGGTCGGGAGGGCTCGGTGGGGACGCTCGTCGAGAGCGCTGCGAGCTCGCCCTTGTCCTCCGTCGGCAGCGTGCCGGTCAGAAGGCGGTAGAGCAGCACGCCGAGCGCGTAGGCGTCGGTCGCCGTCGAGGGCGACTCGCCCCGGTGCTGCTCCGGCGCCGCGTACGACGGCGTCAACACGCGCTGGCCCGTCCGCGTCAGCCCGTCCCCGTGATCGTCTGAGAGCACGCGGGCGATCCCGAAGTCGAGCAGCTTGACCTGTCGCGTCCCGTCTTCGAGGTCGGTCACCAGCACGTTCGACGGCTTGAGGTCGCGGTGGACGACCAACTGCCGGTGCGCGTAGGCGACCGCGTCGCAGACCTCGACGAACAAGCGGAGCCGCTCGTCGACCTCGAGGCCGAGGCCGTCGCAGTAGTCGGTGATCGGCTCGCCCTCGACCAACTCCATCGCGAAGTACGGCCGGCCGTCGCCGGCTAGGCCGCCGTCCAAGAGCCGGGCGATCCCGGGGTGCTCGAGCCGGGCCAGGATCTGGCGCTCGGCGCGGAACCGCGCCAAGACGGCCTCGGAGTCCATGCCGGGCTTGATCCGCTTGAGCGCCGCCGTCTGCTCGAACCCGTCGGCCCGTTGGGCGCGGTAGACGGCGCCCATCCCGCCGGCCCCGATCCGCTCACCCAATACCCACGGCCCGACCCGCTCGCCGGTCTTCGACGGGACGAGCGCGTCCTCGAGGTCGGCGGGCGCGAGCAGGTCGAGGGCACTGCCGGCGAACACGGTGTGCTGGTCGCGGTCGCCCTCGAGCAGGGCTTCGACCTCTCGGTAGACCTCGAGGTCGTCTCCGCAGACGGAGCGGAGCCAGGCGGTCCGTTCGTCGGGGGGGCGGTCGAGGGCCTGCTCGAAGAGGGTCTGGATCTCCGGCCAGCGGGTGACGGGGTCGTTCATAGAGACGGGAGGCTACGACGAACGCACCAAACCGCTGATCGACCGGTCAGGCCGCCGCGCTATTCCTTGAGCGCGTGGCTCAACCAGGCCTTCGCCACGCGCCAGTCGCGGCGGACGGTCGGCTCGGAGATGCCGAGCGCTCGGGCGATCTCGACCTGGGTGAGGCCGCCGAAGAACGACATCTCGACGACGCGCGCCTGTCGCTCGGACCGCTTCGCCAACTCGCCCAGTGCCTCGTCGAGGGCGAGCAGCTCGTCGGCCCGCGTGACCTTTCCGACCTCGCCTTCTTGGTACGTCACGGCAAAGTCGCCGCCGCCTCGCTTCTCGGCCCGCCGCTTCTTGGCGTAGTTGACCAGGATCCGGCGCATCGCGATCGAGGCGACGCCCAAGAAGTGCGCCCGGCTTTGCCAGCTAACGCGGTCCTGCTTGACCAGCTTGAGGTACGCCTCGTGCGCGAGCGCGGCCGTGTCGAGCGTGTGGCCATCGCGCTCGCCCCGGAGTTGCCGCCGCGCGATCTCCTGGAGCTCGCCGTAGACGTGCGGTAAGATGGCATCGACAGCCTGCGGGTCGCCGGCCTCGAGGTCGGCCAGCATCTCGGTGACGTCGGGTTCAGGCATCGGGAGTGGGCGTCGGTCAAAAAAAGTACGACGCCGATGATCGGTCTAGGCGCAGGCTGGTGCGCTGGGGGTGAGGCGACGTCGCCTCCTCCAAACCTAGACCCTGATTTTTATGACCTACCTCCGAGCCCTCACCGCCATCGCCCTCCTCCCGCTCGTTGCCGCATG
>NZ_JBARYR010000570.1:0-2339 GCF_049648075.1 Rubrivirga sp.
GGGCGCCCCCTTCGAGCTGTCGTTCGACACGTTCGACCGCGACTTCTACACGTTCACGACCGAGTGGGAGCCCGGCGAGATCAGATGGTACGTCAACAACGTCCTCTACCAGACCCAGACGGCTGACGACTGGTACACGACGGGCAGCGACGACCCGAACGCGCCGTTCGACCACGACTTCCACATGATCCTGAACGTGGCCGTCGGCGGCAACCTGCCCGGCGCGCCGGACGTGTCGACGACGTTCCCCCAGACGATGGAGGTCGACTACGTCCGCGTCTACCAGCGGCCCGAGTAGCGCGCCCTCGAGGGCGCTACCGCCCCGGCGGCACGTCGACCTCGATGCGCGCGACGGCGCCCGTCCGGCCGAACACGGCACGGCTGGTCTCCCGAGAGAGAGCGTCGCCCTCGACCGGCGTTGTGGTCCCGTCGGACTCGAGGACGCGGATAGCGAGCGCGTCGGCGCGCCGGTAGACGACGGGCGTAGCGCACAGCGTGAACGCGAGGGAGCCGGCCTCGAGGTCGAGCGACTGGTCCTCCCCGTGCGCGTCGACGAAGGTGAACGTGGCGGGAGCGTCTAGAAACTCGTCGGTGCGGAGTAGGAGCGGGCGGATGGTCAGGCGGCCGTCCTCGACCAGCACGCCGAGCTCGCCCCAGCGCGCCAGGATGTCTTCCTTGACCTGTCCCGTCAGGCCGGGCTGTTTGGCGCCCGCGTGGCCCGGCGTGTGCGAGTACGCGTCGGCCGGGAACGCGCCGTAGACCTCGGGCGACTTGCTCCCGCCGAGGCCCGCGCGGACGTCGTAGTAGGCGTCGGCCAGGCCCGAGAGCGTATCCGAATCTGCGCCGCTGGCCGCGGCGCGGAAGAACGTCTCCTGGGCCGCGAGCCGGAGCTTGGAGACCATGTGCCAGTAGATGCTCCCCAAGCCCTCGTAGCCGAAGAACGTTCCGGAGCGGCCCGTAAAGGCGCTGTGGTCGAACAGCGCCTCGAACACGTCGAGGACGGCCCGGCGCTCCCCGTCTTCGACCTCGAGGTCGAGCGCGTCGAGCGCGTCCTCGAGGTCGGTGGCATTTCGGAAGGTGCCGCGAAAGTGGAGGTCGCCGTAGAGGTCACGCTGGACCACGGACGCGTCGCCGGCCTCGAGGAGGCGGGCCAACAGTGGCGCGCGCTCGCGTGCGTCCGACGGCAGCGTGTTTTTCTCGATGAACCCGGCGAGGTCGCGGTCCGGGTACAGCATGTAGCTGTGCTGGTCGGCGCGGTACAAGTCGCTCTGGCGCAGGGCGCGGAGCAGGGCGAGCGTGTCGTCGGGCGACAGGACGCCGGCGTCGAGGGCGGCCACCTGGCCCTCGAGCATCGGGTAGAGGTGGCGGACGCCCATCGTGCCGTCGCCGATCTCCAGGAGGTTGTAGCTGTGGACGAGCCCGTCGTCGCGTCGGTTTTCGCGCAGGCTCTGGTCCACGGCCTCGAGGGCGCGGCCGAGGAACGACCGGATCGCGTCGGCCTCGAGGTCGCGCGTGGCGCCGCTGAACCCGTCGCGGTAGATCGCGCTTCGGTACCGGCTCCCGGCTCGTCCGAGCGCGTCCACGACCGTGCGTCGCTCTTGGTTGTCCAAGGCGCGAGAGGCCAGGTCGCCGTGCGCCTCGAACACGGTTGCGACCTCGGCGAGCAAGTCGGCGACCTCGGCCGACAGCGTGGCGCTGGCGGTGTCGCTCAGCACGTCCTGCAGGAACGCGAGGTAGCGGCGGACGGCGAACAGCGTCACGACCGAGATGCCGTTGCCCACGAGCGCGTTGTTGGCGTCGTTCCACTCGGGCCGCTGGGTGTTCATCCAGATGCCACCGCCGGGGACGAAGTTGGTCAGCTTGGCCAGGACCGGGACCAGCAGCTTCTCGAGCAGCGTCGCCGTGAGGACGTCGCCCCCCTCGTCGTGCAGCAGCTTCCCGTCCGCCCCGACGGCGTCGACGCGCGTCTCGATCTGGGCCGCCTGGTCCTCGTCGTACGAGACCGTGTCTTTGGGGTCGCGTAGGATGTCGGCGTAGGGCGCGATCCGGTAGGGGACGTTCGCGTAGCTGAACCGCCGCTCGCCGAGGAGCGCCGCCAGCCGCTCGGGGTTGTGCGCCCGGAGCTGGGCCAGCAGGCGCAGGAGGTAGATGATCTGGTGGTCGCCCCAGTAGCCGATGTAGCTCCATGGGTCGTCCGGGTCGCTGACCTCCCAGTCGATCCCTTTGTCCGTGATCCGGTACGGGTTGTAGCCGTCGGCCGTGGAGGCGCTGACGAACACGGCCACCATGGCCTCGAGGTAGCCCGGGAACGAGCGGCTGAGCGCCTCCCAGTTCTGAAA
>NZ_JBARYR010000571.1:0-1857 GCF_049648075.1 Rubrivirga sp.
CCCAACCGGTGGGAGATGCCGTGGACGTCCAGGATCTCGCGGACGGGCTCGATGGCGGCACCGGTCACGACGTAGGCCAGCGGCGCGACGACCGACTCGACGGCCTCGAAGCGCACGAACGCCGGCATCACCTCGGTCCGCACCGCGTCGCGGCGACGAAAGACGTCGCTCCCCGTCACGGGATGCTGCAACGTATCAACGTCGCCCAACAGAATCTCGACCGGCTCGTCGAGCGCGGCCCACGTCGACCGAAGCGCGATCTCCATGCCGACGGCGCTGGACTGGTCGACCTCGAGGACGGTGCGCGAGATCCGAGACGCCTCGGCCCATGCTCGGTCGAGGATCTCTTCCGTGAACCGACGCGAGACGGCGACTCGTTCTTGGAACGTCGCGTAGCTGTACGCCTCAGAAAGGATCGCATACCGACCGCGCAGACCGGCGTAGTTGGTCGAGAACCGGGGTTGGGCGCTGAACGAGTACCACCCTCGAGGCGCTGTGGCCTCTTCGCCAAAGGCGCCGGGCACGTTCCCATAGTGGTACGTCGCGAAGTCGTCGTGGGCCAGCAACGAGTCCGTGATCGCAGGCAGCCATCGCTCCCTCAGGTCCGCATCGAGGACGAGTGGTGTGTTCGGGGATAGACCGGGCGCGTAGGTCAGGTGGTAGCCCATGTGCGTCCCGTTCGTCGTGTGCAGGTCCACCACGACGTGCGGATCGGCGTCGCGGATTAGGCCCACGAGCGCGCGGGCTTCGGGTGAGGCCACCTTCATAAAGTCCCGGTTCAGGTCGAGGTCTTGGGCGTTGGGACGCTGGCCCATTCCCTCGACCGGCCCGTCTTGGCGGGAGCGGTTGTCGAGCTCCATCCGCTCGTTCCCGTCCGCGTTGTAGATCGGCGCGATCATCACGACCAGGGAGTCGGACCAGTGCGAATGCGCGCTGGCCGCCACGTCGCGCAGCATCTCCAGCATCGCGTCCTTCCCGGCGACCTCGCCTGCATGGATGTTGGCGAACACCAGCACGCGTGTCTTCCCAGCCTCGAGGACGGCCTCGGGCGTCGCCGCGTCCGCTCCGATCACGACAAGGGGGAGCTCCCGCCCCTCGACGCTCGTCCCGAACGATCCGACCTCGAGGGCGGACACGGCCTCCAAGCGCTCGAGCAGGTCCACGACCTCGAGGTAGGTGCTCGTTCTCGTGTAGCCCGATTCTTCGGCCGGCGTCACGATCTGCCCGACGGGGGGGTCGGCGTCCGCGATCCGTGTCGCTTGGCAGCCCGAGAGGATGAGGGCGAGTGCAAGGAGTCGTGTCATCCGTCCTCGAGGTCGGGGTTGGCCTGCAGGCGCCGCACCATCCAGCCGTTGAGCAGGTACAGGACGAGGAGCACCACGCCCCACTGGACCAGACACGACATCGCGCTGTAGGGCTCGAGCGGGTCCCACCACCGGCTGGTAAAGCTGGCGGTCGTGGCGAGGTACAACCACCACCCGAGGAGGACGACAGCCTGGATCGGGATGATGACCGTGATCCACGTGTCCCACAGCTTCGGAAGCCGCCAGTCGGTCTCGGTGGCGATCTCCTCACGCAGCCTCGAGGCGCCGTACTTCCAGACGGCAAGAGCGATGAAGGCGCCGGACAGCATGAGCGCGACGCCCCACACGAAGTCCTGGTTGCCGAAGAACCGGTCCGACAATGCGCTCGGCACGCCGATTAGGAATGCCCCCAGCCCAACACCTAGAACGGCCTTGGGGCGGGGCGCGCCGAGATCGACAGCGACGCGTGTCGACAGCTCGATCATCGAGATCAGGCTCGAGAGGGCTGCAAACGTCAGCGCCAGGAAGAACAGAACCGCGAGCGGGGCGCCCA
>NZ_JBARYR010000572.1:0-2696 GCF_049648075.1 Rubrivirga sp.
AGGGAGAGCCGGGCGATCTCGCGGCGGACCGGGTCGAATCCCGACACCAAGACGGCGTCGGGCGTGTCGTCGACGATGACCTCGACGCCGGTCGCGGCCTCGAACGCTCGGATGTTGCGGCCCTCTCGGCCGATGACTCGGCCCTTCATGTCCTCGGACGCGAGCGGGACGGCCGAGACCGTGTGCTCGATGGTCGCCGTCGCAGCGAGTCGCTGGATTGCCTTGAGGACGATCTTGGTCGCCTCGCGCTCGGCCGTCTCCTTCGCTTTGTCGCGCGCCTCCTTGACGGCGGCGGCAGCCTCGAGTTTGGCTTCTCGTGTGAGCTCTGCGACCAGGGCGTCCCGGGCCGCATCGCGTGACATGCCAGCCGTGCGTTCCAGTTTGGCGCGGTGCTCCTCGACGAGCCGGTCCAACCGGTCGGCCTCGCCTCGCAGTCTCGTTTCGGTCGCGGTCATCGCGTTCTCGCGCTCGGCGAGCTCCTGCTGACGCCGCCCGACCGTCGCCGCCTGGGTGCGCACGCGTTCCCCCAACGTGTCGGCCTCGTCCCGCCGGCGCTCGGCCGCCTCCGTCAACACGTCGAGGGCGCCGGCGGCCGACGCGAGGGCCGACTCTCGCTCTGACAGACGCCTCGACTTGCCATCTACGCGCGAGCGCGCGGCCTCGAGCTTGGCCTTCGTCTTCTGGTGCTTCTCTCGGACCTCCTCGACGCGCTGATCGAGCCGCGCCCGACGGCGCTTCAACTCGTCACGTGTGCCCGCGACCTCGATGCGTTCGGCCTCGGCCCGTTCTTCGAGCTGTTTCGCCTCTACCTCGGTCCGCTCGGCTGCGGTTTCTGCTCGGAGGGCAGCGTCCTCGAAGCGAGCGCTTGCCGTTCCTCCCCGCGCGACTCGGCCCGCGACGAACCCAACCGCCAAGGCGAGCACGACCGCGAGAGCAGAGAGAGCGATGAGGATCGGGTCCATGAAGTGGTGGGATGCACCGGTCGGCAATGCTAACCATACGCACCAGAAGGACCCCGCCGCTCGGTCTCGAGCGACGGGGTCCGCAGTGGCACCAGCCTGTAGCGCGTGGACGAGAACCTTGCTCGTCGGACAATGTGGGAGCCCCTCCAACCCTCTCGCCTTCCGCGGCCAGAGCCGAAGCTCTGAGACCCGCCGAAGCGGGCTGCGGTCTGATGGTCAGGTTTTAAACAGAGCCCCCGCGGTAAACGCTGTTCAGGTTCCCATGCGGTGGCTACAAGCCGGTGGGCACAAGCGGCTGAGCCGAAGCCCGTTCGCTCGCACAGACCCAATATCGCCCCGCGCCGTGAACGGTTTCGGCAGGGCCTGCGAAATCCCCTCGGACCTCTGCTACGGTCCTGGCTCGTCGTCCGTCGGTTGAGGAGCGCCGTCGCCGCCAGCGGAGAGCGCGGCGTCGAGGCGGTCCGCGAGAGCACCGGATTCGATCTCGAGTCGTGCCCGTAGGCGGTCCGTCTCGGCGCGTGCGGCGTAGAGCTCCTCCGCCAACTCGAGGGCGGTCAGGACGACGTGCGTCAGGTCCGGCTGCGTCGGGAGGTCGTGGCGCAGGCGGCGGATCCGCTCGTCCACGCGAGCGGCGAGGTGGATCGTGTAGTCCTCGTCACCGGGCGCGACGCGGAGTGGGTAGTCGCGGTCGAGAATGCGGACGCGGATGGAGACAGGAGCACTCATGATGACTCGGTCGTGTCGGCGTCGTCGCGCTCGATCAGCGTGTCGACCAGGTCGATAAAGCCCTGGACGCGGGACTTGAGCACCTCTGGGTCCTCGCCGTCGCCGAACGAGAACGACGGTGCCGTCTCCTGATCCTCGAGGTCGATCAGGCGGCTCGCGAGCGCGGCATTCTCCGTCCGCAGCCTCTCGATCTCACGCACGGCCGCGTCGATCCGGTCGCGGAGATAGCTCAGCGACCGCCACTCGGAACGGGTTCCGTCAGAACGGGCGGGCTCACTCTCCGGAGAGGCGGTGGGCTCCATGTGTGAGTCGGAGGACACGTCAAGATAAACACGAGGCCCTTATGGGTTTCCCCTACCCCAGCAACACGTCTGGGTTACGTCCGCAAGGTCGCGCCGTGACGGGCCTCGAGGGCCTTCACGATCCGCTTGACGCGGCCGTCGACTTCCTTGTCCCGCAACGTCCGGTCGGCCCCGAATCGGAGCGCGAACGCCAGGCTCTTGGTGCCCTCCGGGATGCGGTCTCCTCGGTAGAGGTCGAACAGGCTGGCGTCCTGGAGAAGCGGCTTCCCGGCCTCGAGGATGGTCTCCAGGAGCGGGCCGGCCGGGTCGCTCTCTGGGACGACCAGGGCGAGATCGCGCTCGGCGACGGGGAAGCGCGAGATGGCCTGGTAGGCCGGCGGCGCGTCGCGGTCGGCGAGGTCGGCGATGGCGTCCCAGTCGAGCTCGGCCACGAACAAGGCGTCTTGGAGATCCGCCGCTTTTGCCGTCTCCTCGGACAACAGCCCGATCGATCCCAGGCGCGTGCCGCCGACCTCGATGTCGAGCGCGTACGCCGTCAAGCCGTCCGGCGCGGGGCGCGGCGCCTCGCTCACGTCCCCGATCCCGAGGTCCGAGAGCACGTTCAAGACGACGCCTTTAAGGTCGTAGAAATCGAGCGCTCGCGGGGACGCGTCCCAGCCGGCGGGGGCGGAGCCGCCGATCCCGATGACGAGCGACGTATGCTCGT
>NZ_JBARYR010000573.1:0-3068 GCF_049648075.1 Rubrivirga sp.
CCTCGAGGCCGACGCGTCCCCCCGGTGCGTTGAAGAAACCCGCGCGTCCGCCCGGTGCGAAGCGTCCGCCGGTGCCTGCTCGGGCGCGGACCGTCGACCCGGAGGGCGACGGCGAGGCCTTCGGACTACCCGTCTTGACGCGCAAGGACTTCGTCAGCGGTGCCGACGTGCGCTGGTGTCCCGGCTGCGGCGACTACGCGGTCCTGGCCGCCGTCCAACGCGCGCTCCCCGAGCTCGCGGACAACCGCCAAGACGTCGTGTTCATCTCCGGCATCGGCTGCTCGAGCCGGTTTCCGTACTACATGAACACGTACGGCTTCCACAGCATTCACGGCCGCGCGCCCGCCGTCGCGACGGGGCTCAAGAGCACGCGGCCCGAACTCGACGTCTGGGTCGTGACCGGCGACGGCGACGCGCTCAGCATCGGCGCCGGCCACACGGCGCACATGCTGCGGCGAAACGTGGACCTGAACGTTCTGCTGTTCAACAACCAGATCTACGGGCTGACCAAGGGCCAGTACTCGCCCACGTCCGAGGTCGGCAAGGTGACGAAGTCGTCGCCGTACGGCTCGCTCGACCACCCGTTCAACCCGGCGGCGTTGGCGCTCGGCTCTGACGGGTCGTTCATCGCGCGGACGCTGGACCGCGACCCGAAGCACATGCAGACCGTCCTCAAGGCGGCGCACGCGCACCGCGGGACGTCGTTCGTCGAGATCTACCAGAACTGCAACATCTTCAACGACGGGGCCTTCTTCGACTTTACCGAGCGGGACTCGAAGCCGTTGCGGACGGTCTTCCTCGAGGACGGCAAGCCGGCGCTCTACGCCAAGGGCACCAAGGGCTTGGCCCTCGACGGGCTGCGCCTGCGGTCCGTCGACCTCGAGGACGGCGCCTCGGCCGACGACTGCCTCGTCTACGACTCGACGGACAAAGCGCTGGCGTTCCTGATGATCGACCAGCTGTTTTGGGACGCCGACCTGCCGCGCCCTTTTGGCGTGCTCTACCGCGAGGACCGGCCGACGTACGACGCGATGCTGAACGCCCAGGTCGACGAAGTGCGGACGGAACGTGGGGCGGGAGACCTGGCGGCGCTTCTCGCCTCGGGCGAGACCTGGACCATCGAGTAGCCGCCCTCGAGGACGGCTACCGTACGACCGTGAACGGCAACGCGACCGGCGGCAACCGCCCGACCTCGACGCGGACCAGGTACGTCCCCGGCAAGAGCGTCGGCGGGATGCCGAACGCCGTCTCGCCGACGGACACCACGTCATCAACGACCGTCGTGAGGCGGCGGCCGAGCACGTCGTAGATCTCGGCCCGGACCGGGGCGGACTCGGGCAGGCGGACCGCGAACGACGCCTTGCCCAACGACGGGTTCGGGCTCACGCGCGTCACGGCCGGAGCAAAGTCAGGTGGCGGCTCAGGGAGTGGCGGTCCCTCTCCTTCTCGGGCTCGGACGGGGTTTGTCGGAAAGCCCTCGCCAAACGCGTTGAGGAGCGCCTGAGCGACGAGCCGGAGTTGCGTGACGGAATCGAGGTTGCTCCGTCCCCGCGCGTACGGGATCGCGACGTCGATCGTCGCGGACTCGCCAGGCCCGAGCCTCCCCGGCCCCGTCGTCGCGATGATGCGGCGGTCGAAGCCGAGGTTGGGTTGGTCGAGGGAGTCCGGGCGCGCGTCCGTGTCCGTCCAGTACTCGCCCGTAGCAGGATTGGAGGGGAAGGCCCAGACGGTCGGCTCGAGGCCATACGCCTCGACCTGCTCAACACTGGCGAGCCCGATATCGAGAGGGTACATCTGCTCACTCGGTGAGATCCGGCCGCGTTGGACGCTGAGGAGCGCATTGGGCCGGCTCGTGTCGCGGGACTTGAGGACGTGGGGAGCCGTAGTCAGTCGCTGGACCTCGCCTGGTTCGTCGATCTCGCCGTCGAAGTCGTCGTCGCGGTCGTTGGGGAGACCCTCGAGGCCGCGCAGAATCTGGAGCCCCATCGCTGGTGGGGCATCGCCGTACCCGCGTCCATCTCCGCCATCTAGGTCCCGTGAGTTGTAGACGTACTGGATGTGACGGAGCGTATCGGTCCCGACGTAGTCGTCGTTGAACTCGCCCAGGTCGGGGTCCGCGAACACGCTCACGCGCAGGCTGTCGATGAGCTCGTCGCGCCGGTTGACGACCGTGAGCCGGTAGAACGAGGCGTCCAAGAGGAACGTGAGGACCGGCGCCGTGAACACGAAGGCGTGGACGCGGACCTCGACGCCGAGCGGAGGGTTGGGCTCGGGACCGACGTCCTTCTCGTTGCCGGCGTCGTTCATCACCCACCACGCGGCGACGTCGCCGAGCAGGTCGGGCTCGTCGCCGCCCTCGAGGTCGTAGTTGCCGGGGACCCCGTCGCCGTCGATGACCGGGGCACCGAGGTCGGCGGGCCAGTCCTCGAGGTCGCGGCTGGCCCGACCGGTGCGTCGGTACTCGAGGACGTCGTCGCGGGACACCACCCAGATCCGGTCGAACGCCGAGCAGTCCTGGGGCGGATCGCTGGCGCGGGCCAAGGGGCCAGGCCAAAAGACCGTCCCGCTGAACTTGGTACCCGACACTCGCGGCTCGCCCTCGACGGTCCCCGAGATCCAGGGCTGGACCACGAACAGCGGCGAGATCCCGGTCTCCTTCGGAACGGTGTACGCCGCGCTCGACGTGGAGGAAGTCGGTACGAGGGCACCCCCCGTGCTGAACGGGACGATGAGCCGGTCGGTCTCGATCACGGCTTGCGCCGTCCCCGGCTCACACGACCCGACCGGGTCCTGAGCAGCGACGGACGAGCAAACGAGAAGGAGGAGTGTGTAGCGAAAAGCCATCGGCTGCCAGAGGGACTGTCGAGTCTAGTCGCGCCCCGTGGCGGCGCCCATGTGGAGACGCCGTTTCGCCCTCGAGGACGGCTACCGCACGATGGTAAACGCCACCATTCCCACCCGCGCCCGGTCGACCTCGACGCGCAGCACGTGGCTAGCGAGTCGTGACGAGGCGCGCCCTCGAGGCCGATTGTACGTTGGCACTACGCCCTGACTGCCATGCCTCCGTC
>NZ_JBARYR010000574.1:0-1981 GCF_049648075.1 Rubrivirga sp.
GCTCGAGGCCGAACGCGGTGGCCGTGGCGTCGCCCTCGTCCGCGACGGCGAACGGGCTGCCCAGCGTGACAGCGTCGGGGCCGGCGGCGATGGTGCTGTCGGGTGTCCCCAGCGTCAGGCGGAGCAAGCCGACCGAGGCGGGCACCGTCATCTCGTCTTGGACGCGCAGCGTGACCACCAGCAAGTCGCCGGTGCCCGAGACCACGTCGGCGCCGCGCTTGCGCGTTGCAGCCACGTCCACGCCGTCGTCCGTGGCAGACCAGAAGGACAGCAAGTCCCCGTCCTCGAGTCGGCTGCTCGCTACGGCGTCTACGGCCTCGAGGCCGGAGGGCACGGACCGTAGCGCGGCGGCGCCGAGCACGCCGTCGGCTCGGGCGCCGACGCGGACCGCGATCTCGGTCCCGACCGGCTGTGGTGCGATGCTCATCACAGCGAGCGGATCGCCCTCGAGGGCGGATGCGGCGAGAGGTGCCGTCGGGTCGCCGTCCTCGAGGTCGGCGTCTCCGGCCAGTTGTCTGGCGTTCGCCGTCTGGGTCTCGCCAAAGTTGAGCCCGACCGCCAACACGTCGGACGCGTTGATCGTCCCGTCACCATTGGCGTCGACGTAGGTGTCCGATGCCGGTGTCCACGGGGTGGCGAGCTTGCCGTCCCACGTGATGCCTTGCTCCGCGACGTCGCGGGCTGGCCCGTTCACCCCAAACCGGGCGCCGATGGGCAGGAGGTCTTGAGCGTCCACCGCGCTGGAGTTGTCGGTGTCGCCGGGCCAGACGATCAACCCGTCGCGGAGCGTCAGCACCAAGTCCTGCGCATCTAGCGCGATCGTCCGTCCGGCCGCGTCGTTGGCAGCGTCGACCTCGAGGTCGAGCGTTTGGCTACCGGCCGTGTCGGCCGTGAGCGTGACGATGGCGACGGGGACGCGGCCGTCGAGGCCGGACGTGCAGACGTCGCCGCGAAGCGAGAACGCGAGGTCCAGCGAGGCGACGGGCATTCCCGGGCTGAATGTCTCGAACACGGTTGCGTCCGGCTGGCCGTCGCCGGTGCAATCGGTCTCGGGCGCCCGCGCTGAGACGTAGCTCAGGCGCTGGGCTCCGTCGCCCGCAAGGTTGTCGAGGTCGAGTGAGAACGAGACGCCGAACAGGTCTGTGACCGGCCTCGAGGCCGTGCCGGCGTAGACCGTTACCTCGAACGTGTCGCCCGAGAAGATGTCGTCAGTGGGACCCTCGGCGTAGAGGGCCGGCGTTGCACCGGCCGGGACCGTGCCGAAGACGACGTTGTCGAGGTCGGAGGTCTGAATGGACGCGATGGCCGTCCGGCTCGTGTAGATCCTGAGCGCGGTATAGGCGTCCAGAAGGGCGCGAAAGTCGGTCTTGGAGAGCGTGGACCCGGAGTCGTCGGTCCAGCCCGCCTCGGTGAACGGGACGGAGTACCTCGTGAACACGTCCCCGTCAGGGACGACACCCGCGGTGCGCCGGTACTGCTTGCCCCCGGGTCCCACCAAGACAACGTCCGGGCTCTCTGTCGCCGATGTCCGGAATCCGACGAAGACGCGCACGTCGAACTCGAGCGTGCTCCCGTAGAGCGCGTCGGCGTCTGCGCCGAGGTAGGCTTCGGGTGCCTCGAAATAGACGAGCGTTGGGCCGATCTCGACGAGCGCGCGGACGAACTCGCCGTCTTCCTGGTCGGACCACACGAACTCCTCCAGACTGCCGCTCTCGGCCTCGGCCGTCCAGCACTCGGCGTCCGCGTCGAACGTGGACGTGATGGGGAGCGGTCCACCAGACGCCGGGCAGTCGGGCGACCCGGCGGCGCCGTACCAAAAGCCGCCCTCGAGGACGAGCCCGCCGGAGGTGAGCCGGCCGGGCGCGACGAGACCCGCGCTGGAGCTGAGTTGGAACGGGCCGCTGGCTTCGGCGGTGGCGCCGCCGGCCACGGCCGTGCTCTGGGAGAGCAGCGGCTGGGCCAGGACGGCGGGGGAGATGAG
>NZ_JBARYR010000575.1:0-2037 GCF_049648075.1 Rubrivirga sp.
GATAATGCCTATAGCTTACCTGCCTCAGATGGTTTCATGTATGCCGTGGTTGATTTGACCCTGACAGCGCGTGCCAATGATGTTGTCCTGAGCAATTATCAATGGTTTTTGGATGCGCGGGATGCCCGTTATTCACCTGATTTATCGCCCTTAACAGGCACAACTCATCCGCCTGCACCTGCGATATTGCCTGCAGGTCAAACTGTTCAAGCCTCGATGTCTTTCTTGGTCAATCGCTTTGATGGCAATGCGCTCCTCTTATTCTCGCCAGCGGGTGTCGCAGGTGAGTCATTCTTAGTGACTATCAATCAACCGCCCTTAGCGGTTGTGGTCTCTAATTTAGATGTGCAATTGCGACGCATCCGTCGCTCAAGCACGCAACTTTATGTTGATGTACGCATCTATAATCCACAAGCAGAGGCTGTCACACTAGAATTGGAAGATATTGGAATGATTTTCGGGTTTCGCCCGATGCCCACAGGGGCAACCCGTCGTCCACTTGCCTATCAGGCTGTGACATTTGACCCTGAATATGCTTTAGATTTGACCCTCGCTTGGGAATGGAATGCTGATGATCCCTTCGCACGCTTAGACTTAGCAGGGCGAGTTTGGTCGATTTCCTTGTTAGATGGCTAGTGTGAGCGACTAGCACCGTCGATTCGCTTGCCAAGTCTGTGGTCTTGGTGTAATATTAAAATCATCGATACACCTATATATCAATTTATAGAAGGGTTTAAGATGCTAAAAAGACGTGTTTTAACATTATTCACTTTGATGTTTGTTCTTGCTATTGCTGGAGCGCCTGTTTACGCTCAGGCTGACCCAGTGGCACAGGTCGAAGATTTTTTCGGGACAATTGAAGATTTGATGGTCGCGGTAGCAAGTTCTGCCGCTGTGATTGGTTTTCTGGGTTTATCCTTGATGAATCTTGGCTCATCCATTCCCTTCATTGCTGAATGGAAACAAGAAAATCCAAAAGCGGCACGCTCGGTCATGACCGGGCTTATCATACTCATATTTGTAGGCGGTGGCGGCTTAGTTGGTTTACTGAGCTTCTAGTATTATATACATATATATATGTATAATTATGGAATAGAAAGCACTACAAAAAGCTGTTTCACTAAAACCACACATTTGTAGTAGATCGCATTAAATATTCCATTAATACATGAGGCGTAGGCATTGATAGCCTGCGCTTTTTTTACAGCTACTTTTTGTGAGTACAGCAGACTTGACACATTTTTAGACAATGTTCTTTCTTATTTTTTCGCTGGACAAAAATAGAGGAGTTTCACCGATGGCAGCAAAAATCAAGAGTTTAGTCACCGTTCGCGAGGAGAAAGTTTTTGGGGCAGTTGACATGAATCGCATGATGACGGCAGGTATGGCAACAGGCTTTGTCTATGCCATGTGTCGCATCATACAAATTGGCTTACTACAGATTCCTGCCATCATCTTTTCTTTTTTCTTCTTCATCTGGCTGACTGGTAAAAAGGGCGGTGTGCCACGCTACATGGTCTTTGTCTATAGCTGGCAGGGCAGGATATTGATAGCCGCTAGACGCAATCCAAACTCCTTAGCAGGGCGTATTGCCAATTTAGCGGGTTGGACGACCTCAGATGTCATTATCAATGGTGATAATTTATTCACAGCGTCCATCGGGATTGCTTTGGATGACAATATGGCAGGACTTGAAATTTTAGAGACTGATTCTTTTGATGCTGGAGGCTTTGAAATTGTGACTGATGATGACTTATTTATGACAATTGATGTTAGTAAAGTGACGGAAATAACAGATGGTGACATTTCCATCGTAAAGCTGGAATAGAATGATGCCATTTAGGCTTAGTTGAGCACACTCCGTTTATGCAATGATGACTTGTATTCATCGCAACAATGGAAAAAAGAATACATTTCATAGCAACAATGGAAAAAATATTTAAGGTAACTTCAATATATATCTTGAAAAAGTCGATAGTAAGATCAATAGGTAAGCGATATTAGAGAGAGTAAACATCAAAATGATAAAAGTAGCGA
>NZ_JBARYR010000576.1:0-7565 GCF_049648075.1 Rubrivirga sp.
TCGAGGTCGCGCGCCCAGACGTGGTCGGGTTGGGGGAGGGAGGCGTCGGCGAACGCGGCGCGTTGGCGCCCTTTGTGACGGACGGTCACGAGGGTCTCGACGGACGGTCGGAGCACGGCGTCGGGTACGGCCTCGAGGAGCCGGTCGGCGGGCGCCCACTCGCTCTCGACGGTGATGGCGTCGCAGCCGGCGGCCCAGTCGCGTAGTGCCTCGAGGTCGGTCCAGTCGGCGATGGTGACGTCTGCAAGCGGTAGGCCGGTGCCGCTTTCCTTGTCGGCTAGGATGCGAACGGGGATCGAGAGGCGAGTTGCGGCGAGCGCCGTCATGCGGCCGAGCTGGCCGCCGCCCAGGATGCCGAGAGTGGGGAGAGACACGGGACGCGAGGAGGACGCCGAAAGCTACCCGCCAACGTCGAGGTCCGGGGCGCTACTCGTCGCGGTACACGTTCCACGACGTCCCGTTCGCCGACGGCTGGACGGCTCCTCGAAACCCGAGGAGCAACTGAGCGAGCCGGTAGACGACCTTCATCTCGGCCAGTGTGCACGACCCCGCGACCGGCTCTTGCCCAGCTGGAGCGCTGGCTGTCCCGTCCTCGAGGTCGGCCGCCTCGGCGCGGGGAACCGACAGCGCGTCGGCGTCCTCGAGGGCGCACTCTTCGGGGCGCCGGCCCGGCTCGTGCTTCCAGGCGACGCACTCAAAGTCGTCCTCGGCGCGGTCGAGCCAGCCGGCGGTTTCGGAGCGGAACTCGTCGAGCGTCATGTCCAGGTCTGCAGGCGTGAGGGCGGGTCGTCGTCCTCGAGGACGTCTCTACGCCGCTCGGAGGCGGAGCCAGAGGCCGAGCACCCCGACCGTCACAAGAGCGAGCGGGACCCGGACCACGTACGACCCGCCCCAAAGCCCCTACATCCAGATCGGCGGCCACTCTTGAGGCGCACCGGCATCGACGACGGTCGCGACGGCGACGAACGGCGCGTCGGGATCGTCGCTCTCGGACTGAACGTTTGTGGCGGTGCCGGGCTCGAACTCGACGACGCGGCCCTGTCGGAAATCCCAGTAGTTGGGCGGTGGCACCTCGCCGTGCGTGTTGTGCGTCTCGAGGTACGCCTGCATACCCGCCTCGATCTCGGGCTTGAGCCGGTCGAGGCGGTCCTGGGCCGCCCGGTTCCAGACCTCGAGGCCGATCCACAGAAGCACCGCCCCGACGAGAGCTACGAGCGAGAGGGTCTGCGTGGTCATGGCGAGAGCGGTCGGTGGGTCTCGAACCTAGCGAACGCCCTCGAGGTCGCGTCCTCGAGGACGGGCTACGCGGCTTCCTGCTCGGGCTCCTCGTCCTCGATGGCGTCGTCGTCCTCGAGGTCGTCGTCGGGCGAGGACCCGTTGTTGATCGCGTCCAGGTCGATCTCGCGCACGTTGAGGCCCAGGTTGCCCGCCGTCTTGGCCCGCTCGAGCTCCTCGGCCACGAACGCCGCCGTCGGCGAGCCCGTCCCGACGATGCCCTCGGGCGGCCCCGCGTACAAGATCTGGCCGCCGCCCGCGCCGCCGTCCGGTCCCATGTCGATGATCCAGTCGGCCTGCTTGGCGACGTCCATGTTGTGCTCGATGACCAGGACCGTGTTGCCCTTGTCGACCAAGGCTTGCAGGACGAGAAGCAGGTGCCGGACGTCCTCGAAGTGGAGCCCGGTCGTGGGCTCGTCCAAGATGTAGAGCGTCCGGCCCGTGCCCGGCCTCGAGAGCTCCTTGGAGAGCTTGATGCGCTGGGCCTCGCCACCCGAGACCGTCGTCGCCTGCTGGCCCAGCCGGATGTAGCCCAGGCCGACCGCGTCGAGCGTGCGCAGCTTGCGAGCGATCCGGGGCTGGTTCTCGAAAAAGTGCAGGGCCTCGGAGACCGGCATCTCCAACACCTCCGCGATGTTCTTGCCCTTGAACCGGACCGCGAGCGTCTCGGCGTTGTAGCGCTTGCCCTTGCACGTCTCGCACTCGACGTAGACGTCCGGCAGGAAGTTCATCTCGAGCTTGACGATGCCCGCGCCCTTGCACGTCTCGCACCGCCCGCCCTTGACGTTGAACGAGAACCGGCCCGGCTTGTAGCCGCGGATCTCGGACTCGGGCAGCCGCGCGAACAGGTCGCGGATCAGCCCGAACAGGTTGGTGTACGTCGCCGGGTTGGACCGCGGCGTCCGCCCGATCGGCGACTGGTCGATGGCGATCACCTTGTCAACGTGCTCCAGCCCCTCGACGTCGGCGTAGGGGAGCGGGACGGTCTGGGAGTTGTGGAAGTGCTGGGCCAGGACCGGCGCCAACGTCTGGTTGATCAACGACGACTTGCCTGATCCGGACACGCCCGTCACGACGGTCAGCGTGCCGAGCGGGACCTCGAGGTCGACCTTTTTCAGGTTGTGGCCTCGCGCGCCCGTCAGCTTGATGGACTCGCCGTTACCGGACCGGCGCTCCTCGGCACTCGGCGTCGGGACGGCGCGGAGCCCGGCGAGGTAGGCCGTGGTGAGCGAGTCCGGCGGGGCGCC
This sequence comes from Rubrivirga sp., assembly GCF_049648075.1. Classification (GTDB taxonomy): domain Bacteria; phylum Bacteroidota; class Rhodothermia; order Rhodothermales; family Rubricoccaceae; genus Rubrivirga. Next base: position 2,523 of record NZ_JBARYR010000576.1, read on the forward strand.
GTCGCCCTCGAAGGTCGAGATCTCTTTCGGCGGCCCGGCCGCCAGCAGCTTGCCGCCGAACTCGCCGGCGCCAGGACCGAGATCGACCACGAAATCGGCGCCCTCGATCATCTCGCGGTCGTGCTCGACCACCAGGACGGAGTTGCCCAGGTCGCGGAGCGCCGTCAAGGACGCGATGAGCTTGGCGTTGTCGCGCGGGTGGAGCCCGATGCTCGGCTCATCGAGGACGTAGAGGACGCCCGTCAGCTGCGTCCCGATCTGGGTCGCCAGCCGGATCCGCTGCGACTCGCCGCCCGAGAGCGTCCGCGCCGGCCGGTCCAACGTCAGGTAATCGAGGCCGACGTTGAGAAGGAAGTCCAGCCGCTCCCCGATCTCCTTCACGATCGGACCGCCGATCACCTCTTGCCGGCCCTCGAGGGCGAGATCCTGGAACCACTGGCGCAGCGCCGTCAGGTCCATCTGGACCAGGTCCGCGATCGACTGGTCGCCCTCGAAGGTGCCCGTGTTGCCGACCCGGAAGCTCAGCGACTCCGGCTTGAGCCGCCCGCCGCCGCACGCGCCGCACGCGCGGACCCGCATGAACGCGTCGCCCCACGCCTTCTGCGACTTCGAGGTCGCGTTGTCGAGCGTGTGCTGGATGTGCCCGTGGACGCCGCCGAACCGGTGCTGGTACGTGACCTGGCGGCCCTTGTACTTGTAGACGATGTCGAACTGCTCGTCGCCGGCGCCCTCGAGGATGACGTCGCGCTGCTTGTCGGTGAGCGTCTCGAACGGCGTCTCGTAGTCGAACCCGTAGACGTCGGCGACCGCCTGGAGCTGGCTGAACACCCAGACGTCGCGGGGCTTGCCGAGGGGAGCCAGCGCGCCGCCCTCGATGGTGCGGGCCGGGTTCGGGACGACCAGGTCTGGGTCGATCTCCTTGCGGACGCCCAGCCCGTTGCACGCCGGGCACGCGCCGTAGGGCGAGTTGAAGCTGAACGTGTTGGGCGACGGGTCGTCGTAACTGAGTCCATCGGCCGGCGCGGTCAGGTGGCGCGAGAACAACACGTCGCCGGCCTCGAGGTCGGACCCGCCCCCGTCGCCGAGCTTGTCGATCTGGGCGATGAGCGTGCCGCCGCCCATGCCGAGCGCGATCTCAGCCGCCTGCGAGATCCGGGGCCGCACGCCGTCCTTGACGACCAGCCGGTCGACGACGACCTCGATGTCGTGGATCTTGTACCGGTCGAGCTGCATGCCCTTCTCGATCTCGCGGACGTCGCCGTCGGTGCGGACGCGCTCGAAGCCCTGCTTCGCAACCTGCTCGAACAGGTCCCGGTAGTGGCCCTTGCGGCCCTTGACGACCGGCGCCAGGATCTGGACGCGCGTGCCCTCGGGGAAGGCGGCGATCGCGTCGATGATCTCGTCGTCGGACTGGCGCCGCATCGGCGTGCCGGACTTGTACGAGTATGCGTCTGAGGCCCGCGCGTAGAGCAGGCGCATGAAATCGTAGATCTCCGTCACCGTGCCGACCGTCGAGCGCGGGTTGCGACTCACCGTCTTCTGCTCGATGGCGATGACCGGCGAGAGGCCGTCGATGAACTCGACATCGGGCCGCTCCATCACGCCCAAAAACTGGCGCGCGTAGCTCGACATCGACTCCATGTAGCGGCGCTGGCCCTCGGCGTAGATCGTGTCGAACGCGAGCGACGACTTGCCCGAGCCCGAAAGCCCCGTGATGACGACGAGGGCGTCGCGGGGCAGGTCCACGTCGACCCCTTGCAAGTTGTGTTCGCGGGCGCCGCGGATCAGGATCTGGTCGTCCATTCGGGGTGTGCTGAGGCCGACCGTGAGAACCGGCGGTGGGAGTCGCCGTTCCGTCGGCGCGAGCGCCGAGTGTACCCCCGAGCGCTGCCCCCGTCGTGTCACACGCGGCCCGTCCTCGAGGTCGGACCCGGATCAGGTGGTCGTCACCCTCGAGGACGGCACAGCTCCGCATTGCGCCGGCTATCCCCCGTACTCGGACTCGAGCCTCTCGACGTCGCGGGGGGCGTCCACGTTGATCCAGGCCGCGGGCCGTCCCGCCCCGCGCGGCGTCAGGCGGACCCACAGCCGTGTGTCGGGCTGCGAGTACCGCTCGACCGAGGGCGGCAGCCAGCCGGAGTAGACCTCGCCCTCGAACCGGAAGAACTCGGAGCCCTCAGCGCCCCGGGCGAGCCACTCGATCTCGTCGCCAGAGGAGAGGTAGAGAGTGTGGCTGCGGCCGGACCCGTAGTAAGCGTCTCGGCTCAGGTACGTCGCCGCGCCGTAGTTCGTCACATCGATCGTGGACGGCCCGTTGGGCCGGGCCCGGCCCGCGCGGCGCGTCACGGTCAGCGCCTCGCTCCGGTCGTTCCCCTCCACCAACCGGCCGGCGCCGACCGTGCGGATGGGCGTCCCGATCTCCGTCGTGGGGTGGTACCAGCCGAGAACGGCCGTCCGGGTCCGCCACCGGTAGATCAAGCCGTCGTCGGCGTCTCCGACCTCGACGGCGAAGACCCCAGCGTGCTGGTGCTGCGCGTCGACGGGGTCCGCCGATGCGATCAGGAGGAGGAGCGAGGAGAAAATGGCGAGCCGCATGGGATGGGTACGTGTGGTTGAACCGCGTGGCAGAGAATCGTCCTCGAGGACGTCGAGTTACGCTGAGGCGGGGAGTCCGAAGGCTCCGGCGGACTCGTCGAAGCTGGCCTGACCCAGAAACAGCGAGCGCCCCCGCGACCGCGGGTCCCACCCGTCGCGCAGGCCGCGTCGAACGGCGGACGCCACAAACCGTGGCGTGACAGGTGCCGGGAGGTTGCGACCTCAGTCGGGAACGTCAAACGCGCAGCCGACCCCGACCAACAGCCGGCGATTCCGAGTTCCCGCGAGGACGACCTCGACGTACCCGGATTCCGTATTGAGACGCCACGCGTAGGACGCCCCGTCCACATCGATGGAGCGGAATCCTCGCTTCTTGGTTGGGCGGCTCACGGGGTGATGGTCGGGCTGCGTTGGGCGTCCGGACCGCCCTTGAGGACAGTCGCCGATTTCGAGAAGGGCTCGGTGTTACCGTGCCGTCCTGATGTCGAGGGTGTAGCGCCCCTCCGAGCCGTCCGCAGAGCTCGCGGCGACGATGTAGCTCCCGGCCTCGAGGAGACGAGTGACCGTGGCGTCCTGGCCTGCGCCGTTGTCGCCGTCCGTCGCGATGATGTTGCCGAGGCTGTCGTAGAGAGTTACGAACGCATTGATCTCGTCCGAGGACTGCGTGATCGTCGTCATCGAGATGTCTGCGAGGCGGAAGACGGAATAGTCGGCGGCTGTAAACCGGGCGTCGTCGCCGGTCCCGATCCAGTGGCGACACTCCCAGGCTCGGAGCGTGGTCGAGAGGCCCGTTCTTAGGAACCCGCCCCCGTCCCTCCAGTCGAGCGGCTGGATATCCACGCAACCCGACGCAAAGCGGGCGTCCTGGACTTCTGCGTCAGAGAGAGAGCCACTGTTGGAGCAGGCCGTGAGCAGGAGGGGTAGGAGCAGGAGCGTGCGGTACATCGCATCGGCGGGGGATGTCATAGCCTACCAGGGCGTGGCGCCACGAGAGGTCATCCCGGGACCCATTCGGGTCACATTGTGGGACGCCGCCCTCGAGGACGGACCGGGGTTACTCGGCGCGGACGGTGAGCTGGTATTCGCCGTCGCCCTCGATGTGGTTGGCGGCGATCAGGTACCGGCCCGCCGAGAGGTGGACGGACACTGTGGCGTCGAAGCCCGTCGGCCCGCCCGCGCTGTCGTCGTCAGACGCGACGAGCACTCCGTTTTCCTGTATCAAGGCGAGGAACGCGTCGAAGTCGTCGGACCGGTGCGTGATGACGACGCGCGTATCGGCCTCGAGGTCGAGGGCGTAGTAGTCGGCCGCGGACCCGTCGATGTACTCGCAGGCCGTGGCCTCGACGAGGGTGGCTGTGACGGTCTGCCCGAGCTCGATGGAGGAGACGCTGGCGCAGTCGTCCGGGCCGCTGGCCCACTCGATCCCGGAGATCGACGGGAGGTCGGAGACGGGCTGGGCCGTAACCGCGGAGGAGCCGGCAGCGACGATCAAAAGAAGAACGAGGAGTCTCATCGGAGTGTGGGAATCGGTGTGGCGCGGAGGCCGGACGTCGTGCTGGTTCGAATGCATACCGCCCTCGAGGCCGAGACCTCGAGGGCGGATAGAGGTGGTCAGGGTGGCGCCTAGTTGGTGCTCACCTCGACCGTGTAGGTGCCCTCGCCGCTGATGTGGTTGGCAGCGATCATGTAGACGCCGGCATCGAGGTCGGCGGCGATCATCGAGTCAAAGCCCGTTGGGCCGGCGCCGCTGTCGTCGTCGATCTCCATGATCAGTCCGTTGCCTTCGTACAGGACGAGGTAGGCGTCGAAGTCGTTGGACCGGTGCGTGATGGTGACGCTCGCGTCTTGGTCGAGCTTGAACACGTAGTAGTCGGCCGTCGAGCCGTCCTGGTACATGCAGTCGCTCGCTTCGACGAGCGTGCCGGATGTGGCGGCGCCGACCTCGAGGGTGGCGATGTCGTCGCAGTCGATGGCGATGGTGACTCGGTCGATCTCGGCGGCCGTCTGGGCAGATGCCGAGATGGACAGGGCGAGGGCGAACGAGGCGAGGAGGAGGGTGCGCATTGCGTTGGGGAAAGCGTGATGCCGAAGCCTACCGAGCCAACCACCGAGGCCCCCCACCTCTCCCGTTCCATTCGCGTGCCGCTCCCGTTCCTTCTTCGGTAGACGATCAGCGCATGACCAGCCCGATGCGGACCTCCCGTCCTCGATTGGGCCATGCCACCAACAAGGGCGCGACGCCGTCGCCAGGTCGCGTGCGGGCCGCTGTGTAGCCTCTCGTGCCCAGCACGTTGCGCCCGTCGAGCCGGACCGTCACGCCGCGCGCGACCTCGAGGGCGAGTCCAAGATCGACGACGATCTCAGACGGCAGGTCGAGCGAGCTGCCCAGGCTGCCCGTCCGCTCCGACTGCGCCCACGCGCCGGCCCGTGCCGCGACGCGTCCTCGAG
>NZ_JBARYR010000577.1:0-2843 GCF_049648075.1 Rubrivirga sp.
TCGCCGGTCCGGGCGCCGGAACGGGCGTCTGGGCCTGGGACGTGAGCGTAGGCTGCGAGGCGCACCCGGCGACGAAGAGGGCGAGCGCGGCGAGGCGGTCCGAGGAACGCATAAGGCGGACAGATCGAGGAGGCAGGTGGCACAAACGGAGCCGAGGGAACGGAAAGTACCCCCGAGGACCTCCCGTCCTCGAAGGCGACCGCTAGACCGGCAGCGTCATCCGGAACGTCGACCCTGCGCCCACCTCGCTCTCGACCTCGAGGGCGCCGCCGTGCGCCACCGCGACGGCACGGGCGATCGCCAATCCAAGCCCGGTCCCCTTCCCCCTCGTCCGGGCACCGCCGCCCCGGTAGTAGCGCTCGAACACGTGGGGCAGCACGTCTTGCGCGATCCCCTCGCCCGTATCCGCGACATCGAGGACGACCTGGGATTCCGACCTCGAGGCCGAGAGCCGGACCGTCCCACCGGCATCCGTGTGGCGCCGGGCGTTGTCGAGCAGGTTGGACAGCGCTCGGACGAGACGGGCGCCGTCGGCCTCGAGGACGGGCAGTCCGGCGGGGACGTCGACCTCGAAGGCGATGTTGGCAGCGGCGAAGGCGCGTCTGTGGCGGCCAGCCACGTCGTTGACGAGCTCTCCGATGGGGACGGGGTCGAGCCGGAGGTCTCGTCCCGGCGCATCGAGGACGGACAGTTCGAACAGGTCGGCGACCAGGTCGCCGGCGCCCTCGGCCTGTCGTCGGGCAGCCGCGAGCGCGTCCTCGATGTCGGCGCCGCGGCCCTCGCTCGAGAACCGCTCGGCCTCGTCGAGAGTGAGCCGGAGCGCCGCGAGTGGCGTCCGCAGGTCGTGGCCGACGTTGGCGACCAGCTCGCGACGCAGCCGGTCGGTGTCGCGCAACGCCGTGATCGACGCCTCGACGCGGGCCGCCATCTCGTTCACGGACCGGGCGAGCCGCCCCAGCTCGTCGTCGGGGCCTTCGGGGAGTCGGTCGGCGTAGTCGCCTTCCCCCAACCGTTCGACGCGGCGCGTGACCTCGAGGACGGGCCGCAGCAGGCGGCGCGCGAACAGGGCGCCTAGGATCAGGGCCAAGACGACTGCGACCAGGACGGTGACCCAGACCGCTCGCCAGAACGCCGCCCTCGTCCCGCGCTGCTCCTGCTTGACCGTTTCTGTGAGTGGGCTCACGAACAGCGCCCCCACCGGCAATCCGTCAAACGCCAGGATCGGAGCCAGTCCCCACCCGTCCTCGAGGTCGACGGCGATGCGTCCGTCCTCGAGGGCGACGATGGCTTCGTCTGGGATTGGAGGCGCTGGGCCTCCGAACGTGCCGGCGACGGCGCCCGTCTCGTCCAAGAGCGCGACGGGGTCTGGGAAGCGAGTCGCCAGATCGGCTTGGAGGCGGGCGTCGACCTCGATCTCGCCTAGCGGACCGATGTCGGCGCGGAGCTCGACCTCTTCGGCGACGGCGTCGAGCCGGAGTTGGAGCGTGCCCGCGAGAAGGTCCTGGCTCCGCTCTTGGGCGAAGAAAGAGCTCAGCACGACCGCGAGCAAGGCCGTCGCGACCTGGGCGCCGACCAGCACGCCGGCCACCTTCCAAAAGACGGTCCGCCCTCCAGGGCTGCCAGGCCGAGGCTCGGCGTCGTCGCTACTCGGCACTGGGCTCGGCCGCGAACTTGTACCCGACGCCCCAGACCGTCCGCACGAACTCCGGCGAGCCGGGGTCGGCCTCGATCTTGGCCCGCAAACGTTGGACGTGGCTGTCGATCGTCCGGTCGTAGCCCTCGTACCGAATGTCCCAGATCTTCTCGAGCAGCTGGCTCCGCGTAAACGGCCGGTCCGGGTGCTGGGCCAAGAACAGCAGCAGGTCGAACTCGCGGACCGTCAGGTGGACCGTCTCGTCCTCGAGGACGACCTCGCGCCGGGCCGGGTCGATGCGCAGACGTCCGGCCTCGATGGGCGCCTCGTCATCGGCCGCCGGCGACGCTGCCAATCGTTCTCGCACCATGCGGACGCGGCGCAGCGCCGAGCGGACCCGGGCCACGACCTCCTGCAAGCTGAACGGCTTCGTCACGTAGTCGTCCGCCCCGACCTCGAGGCCGACGACCCGGTCGAGCTCGCCCGCGCGAGCCGTCAGCATCATGATGTAGAGCAGCGGGTGGTCCGCCCGCAGGCGTCGGCAGACCTCGATGCCGTCCAGGCCCGGCAGCATCACGTCGAGCAGGACCAGGTCCGGCACGTGTGCCTCGACGGCCTCGAGGGCGTCCGTCCCCGACGCCGCCGTCGCCACGTCGTAGCCGTCGTCGCGGAAGCGGCGCGCGACCGTCTCGCGCAGGTCGTCGTCGTCCTCGACGATGAGAAGTCGGTGTGTCATGCGGCAAAGCTAGAGCGCGACGCCGTCCTCGAGGGCGCGGCGGGCGAACCGGGATCGACTCGACACGCTTTCGTGACAGGAACTGAGCGCTCGGTGCGTTCTTCCGACATGCGCGCGATTCTCCTCCTGTTTCTGGCCACGGCCGCGGCCGCGCAGCCGAGCGGCAGCGACCTCGTCGACCGATGGCGATCGGACTGGGACGCCGCGGTCTCGCGGGCGTCGCTCGTCTCGATGGACGAGTCGACGGAGCGCCTGTTTATCGGCCCCCGGCGGGAGACCACCATCGAGGTCGACGGCCGCATCGAGTACGACTTCGACGGCCCTCCTGAGCGGACTGTCCGCCGCGTCCGCATCGACGGCGAGGACGTCTCGGCCGAGCGCGAGCGGCGCCATCGAGGTCGCCTCAGCCGAGCGTTCGGGCCGGCGGGCCGCGAGGTCAGCGCTCCGCCCCCGCTCGCGGTCGCCCTCCTGGAC
>NZ_JBARYR010000578.1:0-4887 GCF_049648075.1 Rubrivirga sp.
GGCGACGCCCGGCTCGCCCACGCCAAAGCGCAGTCGCTCGCGCAGTCGGCTCGTGAGGCGCGCGACCGAGCCCAGCGCATCGCCAAGGACGTGGCGACGCGCCAAGAAGAGCGAGCCCTCGAGGCCGAGCGCATCCGCGACGAGATCTCGGACGTGTCGGAGGCCGGCGCGGGCCTCGAGACCCGGCTGGACCAGGAGCGCCACCGGACCGACGCGCTCCAGACCGCGGCGTCCGACGCCGAGACGGCCGTTCTGCAAGCCCGGTCCAAGATCGCCGACGCCGAGCGGGCGCTGCGCGAGGTCCGTGGGAAGCGCGAGGCCGCGACCGAGGCCAAGACCCAGGCCGAGCTCCGACTCGCAGAAGTGGCGACGCGACAGGACGGGCTGCTCGAACGCCTCCACGACGAGCACGGCGCCGACCTCGAGGACGCGTCCAGCGAACTCGACCGGCTGCAATCCGAAGAGCTCTTCCAGCCCGACGCCGCCCGCGTCGAGATCCCGGACCTGCGCCAGAAGCTCCGTGGTCTGGGCGCCGTCAACGCCCTCGCCTTGGAGGACTACGAAACGGAGCAGGAGCGCTTGACCTTCTTGCAAGAGCAGCGCGCGGACCTGGCCGGTGCCGAGGCGTCGCTCTTGGAGACGATCAAGGAGATCAACGACACGGCCCGCCGACGCTTCGACGAGACGTTCACCGAGGTCCGCCAGGCGTTCCAAAAGATCTTCCGCGACCTGTTCGGCGGCGACGCCACCGCCGACGTCGCCCTCGATGGCGACGACCCGCTCGAGGCGCCGGTCGCCATCACGGCGCGCCCTCGAGGCAAGCGGCCGGTCTCGCTCGCCCAGCTGTCCGGCGGCGAAAAGACGCTGACCGCGACCGCGCTCCTGTTCGCGATCTACCTCGTCAAGCCCAGCCCGTTCTGCATCCTGGACGAGGTCGATGCGCCGCTCGACGACGCCAACGTGGCCCGGTTCATGAACCTGATCCGCTCGTTCGCGGACTCGACGCAGTTCATCCTGGTCACCCACAACAAGCTGACGATGGAGGCCGCCGACCGGATGTACGGCGTGACCATGCCGACGCCCGGCGTCAGCCGCCTGGTCGGCGTCCAGTTCGACGGCTTCGAGGACGAGCCCGCGCAGGCGTAGTCCGGCCCCGGCCCGACCTCGAGGACGACCGGACGAGGCGCCAGGAGCCCGTGGAAAACGCCGAGGCACCGCCCCCGTAGCTTGACCTCCCCCCACTCGCGTCCGTCCATGTCCGACGCTCTCTCCGCCACCTCGAGAGCCCTCGCCCGCCGGGCGCTCCTCGTCCTGCCCGCCGACCGCCCTCGAGGACGCGCCGACGTGGCCCGGCTTCCCGCCCCCATCGGCCGGCTCTTGGCCGCCCGGCTCGACCGGGCCGTCGACGCAGCCGCGCCGTCGTCGCCCTGGATCGACCACACCGACGACCGCGTCCGGGAGGCGACGGCAAACTGGGTCGAGGCCGCCCGAGCCGCCGTGCAATTCCCGGTCGAGGACTGGGAGAGCGCCGTCGAAGATGCCGCTTCGCAGGCGCTCGAGCATCTGGTCCAGCCATGTGCCACCATCGCCGAAGCCGCCGTTCCCGAGGGGCCGGTTTCTGTCGAGGCGGCCATCGCCCGGGGCCGCCGGTTCGGCGCGTACCCGTACCTCCTCGAGGTCGCCGCGCGCTACGCCCAGCGGAAGGAGATCGGCCAGGTGGATCGCCAGACGTTCTTTCAGCTTCTCGACCGGATCGACCGCAGGATGGTGGAGCCGTTCGGCGCGGACGAGTGGATCAACCTCTTCAACCCCCTCTTCGCGCTCGTCGCCCCGGTGGGTAGCCCCGTCGGCACGATCCCGGCCGAGGTTTTGAAAGCCGCGTTCCAGGCCCGTGGCGCAGACGAGATCGCTTCGAGGCTGAGCGGCGACCTCACGGAACAGGACGTGAGGGACCGCATCGAGGACGACTCGGTCGGGGCCGGGGCGGCTACGGAGGACGCTCCAGAAGAGGTCGAGGCACCAACCGTTGACGAGCCAGACGTTGAGGCGCGCCACATCGCGACCGAGCCCCCGAAGCTCACGCCGGCGCCGCTCCCGCCCATCGCCGACGACAGCATCCCGTCGATCATCGGGTCGAAGTACGGGCGTCCTGAGCTCGACGGCCTCGACGACTCGAGCGTGGTCGGCCCTCCCCGCCCCGTCTCGAAGCCCGTCGCCGACCTCGAGGTCGACTCCGCTGAAGACCCGGAGCCGCCTGCTCCAGAACAACCGGCGATGGACGATGCTCCCCCAAGCGCCGACGCGAGGCCTCCGAGCCCGCTCGAGCAAATCCTGAGGCAGGCATCGACTAGCGCCGAGCCGAAGGGGGGGACGCCTTTCAAGGAAGAGCCCTTGTGGAAGCGGCTCGCCCGTCAGCGCGAGGAGCGGGAACGTGGATCGGCCCCGACGCCGGAGGCTCCTGCACCAGCCGCGTCCGCTCCGGCGTCCGAAGCGGACGTCCCCCTGTGGAAGCGATTCGCCCAGTCCGACCTCGCCAACCGACTTCCGCCTCCTGAAACCGAGGACTTCGTCGCCGAGACGGTCGACCCGGAGGACGTCTCCGTCGACGACGCGGAAGCGTTCATCGGCGACCAGGAAGACGCCACCTTCGAGGACGTCCCGACCGACGCTTCCGACCCCGGATCACGTCCGGGGCCGGCTCTCGAGGACGACACCGCAACTCCCGACCTCGAGGACGGCGCGCCCGCCGACGACCTCGAGGTCCGCGTCCTCGGACCCGACGCCGGCGACCGCCGCTCGTGGTACGTGGCGGAGCTGTTCGGCGGCAGCGCGGCCGACTACCGGTCCACGCTCCAGTCCATCGACGAGGTAGACAGCTACACGGAGGCCACGACGGTCGTCTCGACGAACGTGCTCGTCAAGAACAGCGTGAGCCCGTTCTCCGACGCCGCCATCGCGTTCATCGACGCCGTCCAGTTCCAGTTCGAGAACCGCTAGCCGTCCTCGAGGACGAGGACCCCGCACGTCCCGGCGACCTCGAGGACGGGGCCGGCTGCCCGTAGCTTCGCGCGCACGCCCCCTGCGCCCGATGCCGACCGAACCGACCCACGACGCCCTCTACGCCGACCTCGAGGAGCGGCGCGCCGAAAGCCGAGCCGGTGGCGGCGACGCCCGCGTCCAGCGGCAGCACGACCGCGGCAAGCTGACCGCGCGGGAGCGGATCGAGATTTTGCTGGATCCCGGATCGTTCACCGAGACCGGCGCCTTCGTCCGGCACCAAGCGCGCGGATTCGGCCTCGAGGACTCGCGTCCCTATGGCGACGGCGTCGTGACCGGGTGGGGCACCGTCGAGGGCCGCACGGTCTACGTCTTCTCCCAGGACTTCACCGTCTTCGGCGGATCGCTGGGCCTGGCTCACGCCGAGAAGATTGTCCGGCTGATGCAGCTCGCGATGGAGAACGGCGCGCCGGTCGTGGGCTTGAACGACTCGGGCGGGGCGCGCATCCAGGAGGGCGTCGCGGCGTTGGGCGGCTACGCCGACATCTTTCTCCAGAACACGCTCGCCTCGGGCGTCGTGCCCCAGATCTCGGCCGTGCTCGGCCCGTGCGCGGGGGGCGCCGTGTACTCGCCGGCGATCACCGACTTCACGTTCATGGCGCGCGGCACGAGCTACATGTTCGTGACCGGCCCCAACGTGGTCAAGACGGTGACCAACGAGGAGGTGACGCAGGAGGAGTTGGGCGGCGCCGACACGCACGCGAGCAAGTCCGGCGTCTGCCACCGCGCGTTCCCGAACGAGGGCGCGCTCTTGCTGGGCATCCGCGAGTTGTTGGGCTACCTCCCCTCGAACTGCGAGGACCCGCCGCCCGTCGTCGCGACGCAAGACGCGTCCTCGAGGGCGGACGCCGAGCTCGACGCGATCGTCCCAACGAACGCAAACAAACCGTACGACATCACCGACGTCATCTCGCGCGTCGTGGACGACGGCCGCTTTTTCGAGATCCACCCCGACTTTGCGTCGAACATCGTAGTCGGCTTTGCGCGGCTAGGAGGCCGGTCCGTCGGCATCGTGGCGAACCAACCGGCCGTGCTGGCGGGCGTCTTGGACATCGACGCGTCGGTCAAGGGCGCGCGGTTCGTCCGGTTCTGCGACGCGTTCGGGATCCCGTTGGTCGTCCTCGAGGACGTGCCCGGCTTCCTGCCCGGCACGGACCAGGAGTGGAACGGGATCATCCGCCACGGGGCCAAGCTGCTCTACGCCTTCTGTGAGGCGACCGTCCCCAAGATCACCGTCATCACGCGCAAGGCCTACGGCGGCGCCTACGACGTGATGAACTCGAAGCACATCCGCGCCGACCTCAATCTGGCCTGGCCCACGGCCGAGATCGCGGTGATGGGGCCGAAGGGGGCCGTCGAGATCATACGCAAGCGCGAGATCGCCGCTGCCGATGACCCCGCGGCGGCCGAGGCCGAGTTCACCGAGGAGTACCGCGAGCGGTTCGCCAACCCCTACGTCGCCGCTGAGCGGGGCTACGTCGACGACGTGATCCGCCCGTCCGAGACGCGGGCGCGGCTGATCGGCGCGCTCGAGATGCTCAAGAACAAGGTCCAGACGCTGCCCCGCAAGAAGCACGGCAACCTGCCGCTGTAGACGCGGCTTCGAGGACGCCAGCGCCATGGATCACCGCACGACGGTGACCGTCCGGCTCGAGACCGCGCCCCCCGCCCTCGAGCGGACGACGTACACGCCGGCCGGCCACCCCGACACGTCCAAGGCGAACCCGTGTTCGCCGGCCCCGAGTGCGCCGTCGTGAAGCACGGCCACGCGGCGGCCCAACGCGTCGAACGCCTCGAGGACGACGATCTCCGACCGGTCGAGCGCGAGCG
>NZ_JBARYR010000579.1:0-3289 GCF_049648075.1 Rubrivirga sp.
GGTCACCGTCAGGCGACACGTCCGGCTGCCGGTCGTCACGCGTCGACGGGAAGACGGGGACGGCCGGGGAGATCTCGTCCTCCCGAGCCTCGACCTCGACGAGTTGGGACCGGATAAGCTGGCGAGCGAACGCGACGCCCCCCAACCGACCGACCGACGGGCCAGCGACCTCTCCCCCGTCGGTGCCGAGCGCCACCCAGCGGGGATCGCCGCCGTCGAGGGCGACGCGCCACAGGCCCGCTGCGCCCTCGCGGTTGGCCGCGTACACCACGGACTCGCCGTCGGAAGTCCAATCCAAGCCGGTGATCCCCTTCTGCTCTCGGGCCAGTCGCCGCACCCGGCCTCCGTTGACCGTTACCACGGCCACGTCCTGACGGCCATCGAGGGCGGTGCGCACGAACGCCAGGCGCGTCCCGTCGGGCGAGTACGCCGGATCGAGGTCGCCGGGGTAGGTCGCCGCGGGCGACGTCAGGCGCTGGGGAGCCGAGCCGTCGAGCGGCAGCAGGTGCAGGCTGTACGCGCCCTGGCGACCTCGACGGGCCGAAAACGCGAGTTGCTGACCGTCGGGGCTCCAGACCAGCGTCTCGATGGAGAAGTCCGACGCCGGAACCAAGGTCTGCTCCGTCCCGCCGTCGGCGTTGATCGCGTGGACGCTGCAGTCGCCCCCTTCCCCGCAGCGGACGAAGGCGACGCGGTCCCCCTCAGGGCTCCACGCCGGGCTCCGGTCGTTCGCGGGGTGGTTCGTCAAGCGGAGCGGCGTGCCGCCCTCCGACGCCTGGACGTAGATGTCGAACTGCCTCGAGGTCGTGTCTCCGCCGTCCCACGCGAACGCGATCCGCTCGCCATTGGGAGACAAGTCCGGGTCCCGCTCGTCGCCGGGCGAACTGGTGACGGGCTGGGCCGAGAGCGGGCGGACGCCCTCGGTGCCGGCCCGGTACGCCACGCCAGCGCCGATGGCGACAACGGCGGCGGCGACCAGTCCCCACCCGAGTGCAGCGGGCCGCGTCCTCTTGGGAAGAACGGGACGGCGGACATCGAGGCCGGTGATCGGAGCGCCCACGTCAACGGGCGCCGGCGTCATCGTCGGAGCGGCCACGTCGACGTCGTACTCGACGGGCGCGATCAGGCGGTAGCCACGCTTGCGGATGGTCTCGACGTAGCGGGGACTCCGGGCCTTGTCGCCGAGGGCTTTTCGGAGCTCGGAGATGCAGCGGGCGAGCACGTCGTCGGTGACGATGGTCCCGGTCCAGACCTCGGCCATGAACTCGTCTTTGGTGACGGTCTCGCCCGGCCGCGCGGCCATCGCGGCGAGCACCTCCATGACCTTGGGCTCCATGCGCCGGACGTCTTCGCCCTGCGTGACTCGGTTCGCCATCGGCTCGGCGAGCCATTCGCCCACGCGGAACGGGGCAGTCACGGTCGGCTGGTCGGCCGTCGGTGCCGGAGTCATTGGAGATCGAGGTGGAGCCAGGGGGACCGTGGCGACGAGCTATGAGAGGAGCCCAACGCAGCGACTCCGTCCCATCGTGCGCCTGCCGCCGACGGATACGGGAGGATAACGCATCGAACTCCCGGACCGGCCTCGATACCGCAATTGTTGGCCAGAATGCCACCTCGAGGTCGCAAATGAACCGGTCCTCAGGAAACCCTCAGGGCTCCCGTACCGCTTCCCCACGCTTTCGAGCCTTGGAGGCCGCACCTTGGGACTGTTCGCAGAGGGCATCCCCCGACGTGATCAAAACGAGAGGACAACGGACACGGGGTTTTGTGAGCCACCCCACGTCCGAGGCCGGTGCCCATCCCCACCACAGCCGGCCGTCCGGGCCTCCCGGCCCCGCCCCGCACCGACGTCCCCGTCGGTGCGGGGCGTTTTCGTTTGGGGGCGTGTGATCAGTGACGCCGCGCCCTCGAGGGCGGCCCTCGTAGTGGATCCGACTTCGAGGTCGGTCCCACCTTCCAACCCCTGGTCATCCTCGCGCACGCGGGGATCCGTGCAGTGACGCTCGCGACCTCGAGGCCGGCTCTTCCGCTCGTGCCCTTCGTCTTCGAGATCGACCCAGCGCGGGCAACTCCTTACCGGGCTCTCCCACCGGAGTAGAGGACGTTGCAAGAGGTGTTCGAGTCGAGCGACCTCGAGGTCGGCAGCGATCGCACGACCTCGAGAACGTGTACCTCCACGCCCTCCCGCTACTCGGCGCGGTAGATCGCTTGGCCGTCGAGGTAGGTCGCGACCACCTCTGTGAAGAGGATCGACTCCGCAGGGACCCGCATCAGGTCCTGCGACAGCACCACGAAGTCCGCGCGCTTGCCGACCTCGATGCTGCCGACCTCGTCCTCCATGAACCCGGCGTAGGCGGCGTCGAGAGTGAACCCGCGCAGGGCCTCAGCGCGAGTCAGGACCTGGTTGCCGTACCAGCCGCCGGCCGGCGTGCCCTCGGCGTCTTGGCGCGTGACGGAGGCGTGGAAGCCGAGCATCGGCGAGACGCGCTCGACGGGAAAGTCGCTGCCGAGCGCGAGCCGGGCGCCGGAGTCGAGCAGGCGGCGCCACGCGTAGGCTCCCTCCAAGCGGTCGTCACCGAGGCGGTCGCCGGCCCACGGCATGTCGCTCGTCGCGTGCGTCGGCTGGACCGAGGCGATGACCTCGAGGTCGGCGAAGCGCTGGATGTCTTCGAGCGACAGGATCTGCGAGTGCTCGATCCGGTGGCGGCCCGGACCGCCGCCCGTCGCATCGATGGCCGTTTCGTAGGCGTCGAGGACGACGCGGTTGGCGCGGTCGCCGATGGCGTGGGTGTTGACTTGGAGGCCGCAATCCATCGCGGCCCGGACGGTCCCCTCGAGGGCGGCCGGTTGGAGGAACAAGAGCCCGTGGTTGCCGTGGTCGTCGTCGTAGTCGTCCAGGAGCGCGGCCCCGCGACTACCGAGCGCGCCGTCGGCGTAGACCTTGACGGACCGGACGACCAAGCGCTCGTCCTCGATGCCGTCGGGGTAGGTCTCGCAGAACGCGGCGATCTCACCGGGCGTGACCATGGCGTAGTTGCGGATGCCCATCCGGCCGGTCGCGGCGAACTGGCGGTAGAGGGCCAGGGCGCTGAGTGGGATGCCGGCCTCGTGAACGCCGGTCAGGCCAGACCGTGCCGTTTCAGCGAGGGCGCGCTCCAAGGCCTCGGCGTAGAAGGTGGCGTCGGGTGCCGGGATGGCGCTCGCGATCAACCCCTCGGCGGCGTCGACGAACACGCCCGTTGGTCGGCCCTGCGCGTCGCGGATAACGGCCCCGCCCTCCATGTCCGCC
>NZ_JBARYR010000580.1:0-2773 GCF_049648075.1 Rubrivirga sp.
GTCCTACACCGTCCGGGGGCGCGTCGGTGACCGCGTCCGCCTCGAGGTGCGCTCCGACGACTTCACGCCGTCGCTCACGCTGGTGGCTCCCGACGGCACCCGGATCGCGGCGTCGCCGGACGGCGACCGCGCTCGTATCCGAGAGACGCTGGCCCAAGGCGGCACCTTCCGCGTGATCGTGGGCGCGGCTGGTGGCGATGGCGCTTACCGTCTCACCCTCGAGCAGCAAGCGGCCGTCTCCGCCGACGACATCCCGCGTCTCCCCGGCGCGGATCCGCAACGCCCGGCGCCCCCGCCCGCCCAGGAGGAAGGCGGCGGCGATGGGGGAGAGGACTATGAGCCCCAACCGATCGGTGGCAACGCGCCATCGCCGGACGCTCCGTAGCTTTCGGCTCCCTCGACTGGGCACACGCCCCCGCATGAGCGAAGACGCTGACATCATCCGAGTCCCCAAGGCCCGCTTGCGCGAGGTCAAGGCCGAGATCGACGGCTTGAAGGGACAGCTCTCGTCGCTCCAGGGCGAGCACGCCGCCCTCCGCGAGGAGCACGAGAACCTGCGCGCGCACCTCAAGGGCTCGATCCGAGAAGTGGCCCGGTTGACCGAGGAGGTCGAGCGCCTGCGCCGCTAGCCTCGCCCTCGAGGCCGTGACATCGGTGGTGGAGCGGTTCGTGGCGTAGACGCACCGAGCGGAGCCATCGGCGGTAGCTTTGGGCGGACGCTCAGTCTCGGAGAGGTGGCAGAGTGGTCGAATGCGCTGGTCTTGAAAACCAGAGTGCCCTCACGGGTACCGTGGGTTCGAATCCCACCCTCTCCGCACGATCCTGCGCCGCCGGCCTCGAGGCCGGCGTGCAACCCGAGGCGGCTCGGCCCGTCTAGCGTCCGAGATTCCCCCGCCCTCGATGCGCGTCATCGCCCTGGTCTTGCTCGTGTCCGCCGCCGCCCAGGCCCAGGACAGCACCGTCGTCACGCTCGCCCGAGCCGTCGAGGTCGCCATCGAGCAGAGTCCGGAGGTCCGCCGCGGCGTGGTGGCCGATCGAGGACGAGGCCTGGCCGTCCGCTCGGCGCGGGCCGCGCGCCTGCCGAACCTGTCGCTGAGCGTCCAGCCGTCGCAGCGCTACGGGCTCGGGTTCGACCAGACGACGGGCGAGGTCGTGTCTCAGACCGTCGAGACGCTGGGGGCGAGCGCGTTCGCGTCCGTCCCGCTCTACGACGGAGGCCGGGCACGCGCCAGCGTCTTGGAGGCCGAGCGGCTACGAGAGTCAGCTGACGCGTCGCTCGTCCGGACGCGCCAGCAGGTCGCCCTCGAGGTCGCGCAGCAGTTCCTGACGCTCTTGCTCGACCGCGAGATCGCAGGTATCGAGGCCGAGCAACTCGAGGGCGCGCTCGCTCAGCAACGTCGCGTCGCGGAACTCGTCGAGGCCGGGGCGCGGGCGCGTGGCGACCTGATCGCGCAGAACGCCGTCGTGGCGGAGCGGCAGACGGCGCTGGTCGTGGCGCAGGGTGCGGTCCAGCGCGACCGCGTGATTCTGGTCCAACTCATCGGCCTCGATCCGCTCGAGACGTACCGGTTCGTCGGCCCCGACCTCGAGGGCCTGGAGCAGTCGGGGTTGTTCACCGCCGAGCTCGAGTCGCTCGAGACGTTGGTCGCGGCGGCTCTCGACACGCGCTCGGACCGCCGTGCGCAGGAGCTCTCCATCGAGGCCGCCCAGGCGTCCATCGGAGCGGCGCGGGCGGCGGGCCGGCCGAGCCTCGATCTCAGCGCGTCCGTTGGGACGGGCTACTCCAGCCTGCAGCAGCGCGCGATCGGCGTGCCGCCGGTGACGCCGGTGACCCTCGGCGACGGGACGCCGGTCCTGGTCGGGGGCGTCCCGCTCACGTTCCCCGGCAGCCCCGACTTCGAGACGACGCCCATCTTCAGCCAGTTCGGCGACAACCGGTCGGGCTCGGTCGGACTCACGCTGACCGTTCCGCTGTTCGATCGCTACCAGTCACGTCGCGGCGTGGTCGAGGCCCAGATCCGCGTCGAGGACGCTCAGATCTCGCTCGACGCCCTCGATCGGCAGGTCGCGTCCGAGGTTCAGCAGGCGGTCGTGGAGGCGCAGACGGCGCGCGCACGCTTGGCCGCGGCCGAAGCGCAGGTCGAGGCCTCGAGCGAGGCCTTGCGCGTCGAGCAGGACCGCTACCGACTCGGAGCGGGCACGTTGTACGACGTCGCCGAAGCTCAGACGCGACTCGCCCAGGCGCAGTCCTCGAGGGCGCAGGCCGCCTACGGCCTCGCCTTCCGCATCGCCCTCGTCCGCCTGGCCGTGGGCGACCTCGAGCCGTCCGCCCTGGCGGACCTGTTGGACTAGTCCCGTAACCTTCGGGCGGCGCGGCCGTCCAGAGCCTTCACCCGCCTCGACCTCGAATGAGCCCCACGAAGAAAATCCTGATCGGCCTGGGCGTCTTGGTCGTCCTCTTGATCGGCGCGGCCGTCATAATGGGCGGCGGCGAAGAAGGCATCGAGGTCGAGACCGCCGAGGCGCGCGTCCGCACGATCACGCAGACCGTCACGGCGTCCGGCACGGTCGCGAGCGAGGTCGAGGTCGCGATCTCATCGGACGTCTCGGGCGAGATCATCGTCCTGGCCGTCGAGGAAGGCGACCGCGTCCAACAGGGCGATCTGCTCCTGCGCATCCGCCCGGACTTCTACGCCATCGAGGCCGACCGGGCACGCTCGCAGATCGCGACGGCCCAGAGCGGCGTCGGCGAGGCGCAGTCGGCCGTTGCGGA
>NZ_JBARYR010000581.1:0-7897 GCF_049648075.1 Rubrivirga sp.
CCGCCGGATCTGGGCGTTTACCGAGCGGGCGTACCGGCTCGCGGCCGAGGCCGGCCGGCGCCACGACGTCGGCTTCCGTGCGACCGGTTCCGTCCTGGCCGCCGGCTCCGACCTCGAGGCCGAGCGACTGTCTCGGTCCCACGATCTCCTACTCGAGGACGGCGTCGAATCCGCGTTCCTCGAGCACGCCGCCGCAAATGCGCGGATCGGTAGCGTCGGCTTCCCCGCCGCGCTCGTCGTCTCGATCGGCGGGACGATCGACCCAGTCCGGCTCGTCCGCGCCCTTGCGACGGAGAGCGGCGCGACCGTCCTCGAGGGCGCCCGTGTCACCGACCTCGAGCCTGGGTCAGGCCGGACACGAATCGTCCTCGAGGGCGGGGGAGAGGTCCGCACGGGCCGCGTGTTGATCGCGGCGAACGCCTACCTGCCGCAGCTTCGGCCCGAGCTGTCCCACGTCGTCCGGCCGGTCCGCGCGCAGATGCTCGCCACGGCTCCGGCGCCGCCGACGCTGGCAGCGCCGGTCTACTCGCACCACGGCTACGTCTACCTCCGCCAGCGTTGCGACGGCCGCGTCATGGTCGGCGGCGCCCGGCATCTGCACCGCGACCTCGAGGTCGGCTACGACGACCAGACCACGCCGGCGCTGCAAGCCGACCTCGAGGCCTACGTCGCCACGCACTTCCCGACGTTCGCCGGCCTCGAGGTCGAGCGCCGCTGGGCGGGCACGATGGGGTTCAGCCCGGACGGCCTGCCGGTGATCGGGGCCGTCCCTGGCCTCGAGGACGTGTTCTACGCCGCCGGCTTTACCGGTCACGGTATGGGCTACGCGCTCCGCTTCGGCGAACTCGCTGCGAGGACGCTACTCGGCGAATCCGATCCTGACCTCGACGTGTTCACCGCCGACCGCATGAAAGCCAACGCCGAGGCACCGGCGGGTGCCTTGGTGCGTTAGACCACCCAGACCAAGCTCCCTACCCATGGACACCCTCTATCGCACTCCTGTCGCGGCCCTCGGCGACGACGCCCGGGCAGCGTTTCTAACGCGGACGTACACGCACCTGCTCGGCGCCATCCTGGCGTTCGCCGGCATCGAGATCTTCCTGTTCTCGTCTGGCCTGGCGCAACCGATCGCTGGCGCGCTGCTCAACGCCCCCGGTGGCTGGCTGATGGTGTTGGGCGCGTTCGTGATCGGTGGCACCGTCGCGAGTAGCGTCGCCGCACGGGCCGAGAGCAAGGGCGCACAGTACGCGGCGCTCGCGGGCTACATCGTCCTCGAGGCGTTGATCTTCGTCCCGCTCCTGTACATGGCGTTCCTCCAGGTGCCGAGCGCGATCGGCAACGCGGCCTGGGTGACCGTCTTCGGATTCTCCGGGCTGACGGCCGTCGCCTTTTTCTCAGGCAAGGACTTTTCCTTCCTGGGCAGCTTTATCAAGTGGGCCGGCATCCTGGCGATCGTCGCGATCGTCTGCGGCGTGTTGTTCGGGTTCAACCTCGGCCTGTGGTTCTCCGTCGCGATGGTCGGCCTGGCCGGCGCCTCGATCCTGTGGACGACCTCGAGGATCCTGCGCGAGTACCCCCAAGACCGCTACATCTCGGCCTCGCTCGAGCTGTTCGCCGCCGTCGCCCTGATGTTCTGGTACGTGCTGCGCATCTTTATGAGCCGCGACTAACGCGCCCTTCGAAGAAGGAACCTGGCGGCACGTCGGCTTCGGCTGGCGTGCCGCTTGCGTTTGGGGAGCCGTCCTCGAGGACGGGCGTAAACAGTTCATGCGCAAACCCCTCGCCTGGATCGCCCTCAGCTCGGCCGCCGGCCTCGGCATCTACGCCCTGGCTCGGTGGGGCTACCCGGTCGTCGCCCGGACGTTCGAGGTCTACGACGTGCCCGACGGTCCCCTCGAGGACGTGCCCGAGCCTCCCGACCGCGCCGACGTCCAGGGCGAGGAGGACGGCGAAGGAGCCCGCTTCCACCGGACGTACTCGGTGACGATCCGCGGGTCCGACCTCGAGGCCGAGGGCTTGATGGCACAGGTCAAGAAGGACGTCCAGAGGTTCGTGCCGGACGAGGTCGCCCGGTTCGAAAAGACGGTCGGCGCAGGAGATCAGATGAGCGTGGGAGACGAGTACCACATCCACATCTCGGCCCCGTGGGACGGACCGGTCCGCGTCGGCGAGGTCACCGACACGTCGTTCACCCTCGTCACCCTCGAGGACCACCTCGAGGCCGGTCAGATCCGGTTCACGGCGTCCGACCTCGAGGGCGGCGGAGTCGGCGGCGACCTCCACTTTGTGATCGAGTCGTGGGCGAGAAGCCGCGACGCGGTCGTCGACGTGATGTACGACGACCTGGGCATCGCCAAAAAGGCGCAGCAGGCGATGTGGACGTTCTTCTGCAACCGCGTCGTCGAGGTGAGTGGGGGGGAGGCCGTCGGCGAGATCGAGGTCGTTACCGAGCGCGAGGCCGACGATGCCTAGCATCTGGGAGACCGCCGTCCCCGACCGCCCCGACTGGCGCCGCTACCAAGAGCGCTTGGAGGCCGTCCGCACGGCGCGGTACAACTTCGACCTCGACACCGACCGCGAGCTGACCGAGTCCGACGGCTGGCACCTCGACCACTACGACGCCGACCTGCCGCCCGAGCCGCCCGGCCCGCCGCTCCCGGACACGGACGCGCGGGCCTCGTTCGCGATCGCTCGGGACCTGATCCGCAACTACGCCTTCCCCGACCCCAAGCTGGTCACGGGCATCTTCTCCCCGGACGAGCCCGTAGAGGGGCGCCCGATGCTGCTCCGGGCACGCTTCCTCGCGTTCACGTTCTGGTTTGGTGTGCGCGTCGGCCGCGTCCTCGAGGGCGCCGTCGAGGTCGAGGGGGATCGCGTCTGGCGCTACGGCTACGACTACGCCACCCTCGAGGGTCACTTTGAGCGAGGGCAGATCACGTTCCAGGTTCAGAAGAACGAGCGGACGGGCGCCGTTTCGTTCGTCATCGACGCGTTTTCCAAGCCCGACCGGATCCGCAATCCGTTCTACCGGATCGGGTTCAAGCTGTTCGGCCGGAAGCTCCAGATCCAGTTTTCCGAGTCCGCGTGCGAGCGGATGCAGCGGTTCGTGCGCCAGGAGCTCGAAGCCCGAGCAAAAGGCGACCACGCGCCCCGCCACGAGACAGTCACACCGGAGCCGGTCTCCAAAGACGCCGACGCCCGCGATCAGATTGACGAGGTCGTCCTCGAGGGGCGTGAGGGGAATGGTTCTCCTCGTGCCTCGCAGTAGACTCTGGTCGCACCACTAGCCTCGACATGCGTCTCGCCGTCCTCGCATTCCTCGTCGCCCTCTCACCCGCGCTGTCGGCCCAAACCGACCTCGAGGCCAAGGTCCGCATGACCGTCACCGACCTTTTCGACGGGATGCGCGCCAGGGACACGACCGCCATCCGCGCGACGATGCATCCTGAGGCTCGGCTGATGACCGCGACCCCTCAGGGCGTCGTCGAGTCGCCGATCTCCGCGTTCCTGGCCGGCGTCTCCGACGCCCCTGTCATGCTCGACGAGCAGATCGAGGACGGCTACCCCGTCATGATCGACACCGACCTGGCCGTGGCGTGGACGCCGTACCGCTTCTACGCCGGAGAGCAGTTCAGCCATTGCGGCACCAACGCGTTCACCCTCGCCCGCATCGAGGACGCGTGGCAGATCGTCCAGATCGTCGACGTGCGCCGTCGCGACTGCGGCGACAACGACGGATAGACCCGGCCTCGAGGACGCTCACGACCCCATGACCATGATCTCCGATTCGCCATCGGCCGACCTCGACGTCCGCCAGCACAACTTCTCCGCCGGCCCGGGCGCCCTGCCCACGGAGGTGCTCGAGGAGGTACGAGACGAGATGCCGGCGTTCCCCGGACTCGGCGCGTCCATCGTCGAGGTCAGCCACCGCTCGGCCGCCTACACCGAGATCTTCGATCGCGCCAAGAGCCGGATGCGATCGCTCTTGGGGCTCGGGGACGACTGGCACGTCCTGTTTCTCCAGAGCGGCGCGTCGCTCCAGTTCCACCAGGTGCCGCTAAACTTCCTCGAGGACGGTGGCACCGCGGCCTACCTCGATACGGGAACGTGGAGCGCGAAGGCGATCAAAGAGGCCCAAGTCGTGGCTCGAGGCCGGCGCGCGCGCGTCGCCGTCGCCGCCAGCAGTGCCGAGGCCGACTACTCGTTCATCCCGACGCCGCGTGGGTGGAGCGTCCCGGCGGACGCGTCGTACCTCCACTACACCAGCAACAACACGATCGTCGGGACCCAATTCCACGACGAGCCGATCGTCGACATGCCGTTGGTGTGCGACATGTCGTCGGACTTTCTGAGCCGGCCCATCGAGGCCGAGCGCTACGGGCTGATCTACGCCGGCGCCCAGAAAAACCTCGGCCCGGCCGGCGCGACCGTCGTCCTGGTCCATGACGACTTCCTCAAGACCCGACAGGACGGTCTGCCGACGCTCCTCGACTACCAGACGCACGCGGCCAAGCTGTTCCACACGCCGCCCGTCTTCGTCGTCTACGTCATCGACAAGGTCTTGGGCTGGATCGAGCGTCACGGCGGCCTCTCTGGCATGGTCGAGCGCAACCGGGCCAAGGTGGACCGTCTCTACGGCGCCCTCGATGCGAGCGGCTTCTACCGCGGCACGGCCCGGGCGGACAGCCGCTCCCACATGAACGTCACCTTCCGCCTGCCGTCGTCCGACCTCGAGGACGCGTTCATCAAGGGCGCGGCTCACGAAGGCCTGCTGGCACTCAAGGGCCACCGGTCGGTCGGTGGCGTCCGGGCATCGATCTACAACGCGGTCGAGCCGTCGTCGGTGGAGGCGTTGGTGGACTACATGCGCCGCTTCGAAGCGGAGAGCGGGTAGCGAGCTGGAGCCCGTCTCTTCAGTTCCTGCGGTGATTTCGCAAGAACGCGCCGCGCTGCCGTTCCGGCGTCCCACGGCTGTTCCATCGCTCCCCGGCGTCCTCGAGGTCGCGGAGCCCGTCCTCGAGGGCGGAACGGGCGCGGTCGGTCGGCGTGTAGCGCGGCCGGCAGGGGGTGCCGTGGGGCCGTCCGTCCCCGCCGCTAGCTTGCCGGTCAACACTACACGTACCTATGAAGCGCCTCGTCGTCGTCGAGTCTCCCACCAAGGCCCGGACCATCCGCAAGTTTTTGCCGGCGGGGTACCAGGTCGAGGCCTCGATGGGACACGTCCGGGACCTGCCCTCGAGCGCGTCCGAGATTCCTGCCAAGGTCAAGAAGGAAAAGTGGGCGCGCCTCGGCGTCAACGTCGAGGACGGGTTCACGCCGCTCTACGTCGTCCCGAGCGACAAGAAGAAAGTCGTCAAGCAGCTCAAGGACGCCCTCAAGGACGCCGACGAGCTCTACCTCGCGACGGACGAGGACCGAGAAGGCGAGGCCATCGGCTGGCACCTGCTCGAGGTCCTCAAGCCCAAGGTGCCCGTCAAGCGGATGGTGTTCCACGAGATCACCAAGGAGGCCATCTTGAAGGCGCTCGACCAGACCCGCGAGCTCGACACGCGCCTGGTCGATGCCCAAGAAGCCCGGCGCGTCTTGGATCGGTTGGTCGGCTACTCCGTGTCGCCCGTCCTGTGGAAAAAGATCGCGCCCAAGCTTTCCGCCGGGCGCGTTCAGTCCGTCGCCGTTCGCATCCTGGTGGAGCGCGAGTGGGAGCGGCTCGACTTTATCTCGGCTAGCTACTTCGACCTCGCCGCCAAGCTCGAGCAAAAGGGCGTCTCGTTCGAGGCCAAGATGACGCATCTGGGCGACCAGAAGCTGGCGACGGGCAAGGACTTCGACGAGAAGACCGGCAAACTGAAAGAGAAGAGCGGAGCTCTCGTCCTCGATGAAGCCGTTTCGACAGCGCTCGCCGGTCGCCTGAAAGACGCGTCGTGGCGCGTGTCCGAGGTCGAGCAAAAGAAGGCCCGCCGTTCGCCGGCCGCCCCGTTCATCACGTCGACGCTGCAGCAGGAGGCCAACCGGAAGCTCGGCATGAGCGCTCGCCGGGCGATGCAGACGGCCCAGAAGCTCTACGAGCAAGGCCACATCACCTACATGCGTACCGACTCGACGGTGCTCTCGAAGGAGGCCATCGAGGCCGCGAGGGGTGCGGTCGAGGCCCGCTACGGCAAGGAGTACCTCTCTCCTAAGCCCCGGCAGTACGCGGGCAAGGTCCGCAACGCCCAAGAAGCCCACGAGGCGATCCGCCCGGCCGGAACGGGAATGCGGACCAAGTCCGAGATCGGCCTGAGCGGCGACGAGGCGAAGCTGTACGACCTGATCTGGAAGCGAACCGTCGCGTCCCAGATGGCCGAGGCCCGGCTGCTCCGCACCCGGGCGACCATCCTTGCGGCCGAGGGCACCGACGACGAGTCCACGTTCCGGTCGAACGGCCAGGTCATCGAGTTCCCGGGCTTTTTCCGCGCCTACGTCGAAGGCCGCGACGACCCGTCCGCCGCCCTCGACGACCGCGACAGCCCGCTCCCCGCGCTCGCTGAGGGCGACACGCCCGGCTGCAACGCCGTCGACGCCGTCGGGCACGAGACCAAACCGCCGGCGCGCTACACCGACGCGTCCCTGGTGCAGGCGCTCGAGAAAGCCGGCGTCGGCCGGCCTTCGACCTATGCGTCGATCATCGACACGGTCGTGCGTCGTGGCTACGTGATCCGCGAAAAGAACCAGTTGGTGCCGACGTTCACGGGCATGGCAGTCACGAACCTGCTGGCCAAGAACTTCGACCGGTTGGTCGATACCGACTTCACGGCCAAGATGGAGACCGAGCTCGATGGCATCGCTGACGGGTCCGAGGCGCGGGCGCCGTACCTCGAGCGGTTCTTTAACGGTCCGAAGGGACTCGAAAAGCAGA
This sequence comes from Rubrivirga sp., assembly GCF_049648075.1. Classification (GTDB taxonomy): domain Bacteria; phylum Bacteroidota; class Rhodothermia; order Rhodothermales; family Rubricoccaceae; genus Rubrivirga. The sequence goes on from NZ_JBARYR010000581.1 coordinate 6,896, forward strand.
TTGAGACGGGCGTCGAGACCATCGACCCGCGTGAGATCTCGACGATGCGCCACGTCAAGTGGGGCGACTACGAGGTACGCGTCGGTCGCTACGGTCCGTACACAGCCGCACCAGACGGAAGCACGGCCTCGATGCCGCCCGAGATGGCACCGGCCGACGTCCTCGAGGAAACGCTCCGCGGATTGGTCGATGCGAACGATGAAGAGCGCGTCGTCGGGATCCATCCTGAGGCCGGCGTCCCCGTCTTGCTCAAGGCCGGCCCGTACGGCCCCTACGTGCAACTCGGCGACGACGACCAGATGGAGGACAAGAAGGCGCCCAAGCCGAAGCGCACGTCGCTTCCCAAGGGCACCGAGCCCGGCGACGTCGACCTCGAATTGGCGGTCGCGCTGCTGGGGCTGCCGAGAACCCTGGGGCTCCACCCCGAGACCGGCAACCCGATCAAGGCGAACATCGGCCGGTACGGTCCCTACGTGCAGCACGAGCGGACCTTCGCCAGCCTCAAGCCCGCCGACGGCGACGACGTCCTCAAGGTGGAACTCGATCGTGCTCTCGAGTTGATCGCCCAGAAGCGCCAGAAGGCCGCGCCGCTACGGACGCTCGGATCGCACCCCACGAGCGGAAAGCCGATCGACGTCTTCGAGGGCCGCTACGGGCCGTACGTCAAGCACGTCAAGACGAACGCGACCATCCCAAAGGACATGGACAAGGACAAGATCACCCTCGAGGAAGCGGTCGCCCTCGTCGACGCCAAGGCTGCGAAGGGTGGGGCCAAGAAAAAGCGGGCGCCTCGCAAGAAGAAGGCGTCCTAGGCCGTGGCGGCGGTCGACCGAGTCGCCATCGTCGGCGGCGGGATCTCCGGGTTGGCGACGGCGCTCGCACTGCACCGTCGCGGTCACGAGGTCGCCGTCTTGGAGCGGGCGCCGTCTCTTCGAGAGGTCGGCGCCGGGATCGCGCTGTGGACCAACGCCACGCGCGCGCTCCGGTCGCTCGGCGTCCTCG
>NZ_JBARYR010000582.1:0-1562 GCF_049648075.1 Rubrivirga sp.
TGCGCCGACCTCGATGCGCCGACCTCGAGGGCGGACGGTGACCTGTCCCCCTCCTCATCCCAGGAGGGGGACTCAATCTGCGGCTTTGGGGTCGACGGAGTGCGGCTCCTTGTTGAGCATCCTCGAGGCCGACGGCTAGTCACCGCGTACGCTCACGCGGAGCAGCCGCGCGGCCTCGAGGGCGTCCGTAGTCGGGGCCTGGCAGGCAAAGTCGCGGCAAACGTAGGCCGTCGCCTCGCCCTCGAGGGCGACCTGGGCCGAGACGAACGGCGCGAGATCCTCGATGGGCGACGAGCCCGATCCAGGCGTCCGTAGGGCGACAACCGAGAACGGCGCGTACACCGACCGCACCGCCTCGATCATGGCGGTTTGACCGGTCCCGTCTGCGATGACGATTTCCTGGCTTGGGCCGAGAGCGAACCCCCCGGCCGTCATCAAGTGAGTGAAGCCGGACGGGTGCTCCCTCACCACGTCGGGCGCGCGCACCCCTCGCAATGCGGCGTCCTCGAGGTCGGAGTCGCCCGTGAGCCGTGCCAGCCGAAGCCCGTTCAGAATGGCGACGCTGTTTCCGGCCGGGATCGCGCCATCGTCGAGCGCCTTTTGGCGGACGAGCAGGTCGGTCGCACCGTTGGCCGAGACGAAGTAGCCTCCGGCGGCGTCCTCGAAGCGGCCTCGCATTCGGCCGTGCAGGTCGAGGGCGGCCTCGAGGACGGTGACGTCGAACGTGGTCTGGTACACCTCAATCAGACCCCACACCACAAACGCGTAGTCGTCGAGCATCCCGTCGATCCCGGCCTGACCCTCGCGGTAGCGGTGGACGAGATCGCCGCCCTCGTCTCGCATCTCGTCGAGGACGAAGCGGGACGCGGCCTCCGCGGCGGCGGTGTAATCGTCGCGGCCCAGCGTGCGACCGGCGACGGCGAAAGCCGCGATGGCGAGACCGTTCCAGTCGGCCAACACCTTGTCGTCCAACAGCGGACGCGGGCGTTGGGACCGGACCTCCAGCAACCGCGCGCGGATCGACGCGAGCCGGTCTTCGAGGGCGCCGACCTCGAGGCCGAGAGACTGGGCCACGTCCTCGAGAGGGTTTTCGACCTCGAGGGCGGGCGTCGGGTAGTGGAGCACGTTCGAGCCCGTCCGTTGGCGCGTCGCCTCGTCGATCATCGTCCCCTCGTCGGTGGCGCCCCAGACCGCCGCGGCGACGGCGCCGTCGTCTGGACCGAGGACCGCATCGAGGTCGGACCGCGTCCAGACGTAGAACGCTCCCTCCTCCCGTTCGCCGTGCTGGTCGAGGGAGTCGGCGTCCTCGGCCGAGTAGAACGCGCTGCTGGGCGCACGCAGGTCGCGCAGGACGTAGTCGAGCGTGGACTCGGCGGCGGCACGGAGGTCGGCAGCGCCGGTCGCGTGCCAGGCCTCGACGCAGGCGAGCGCGTAGAGCGCCTGGTCGTAGAGCATCTTTTCGAAGTGCGGCAGCAGCCAGACGCGGTCGGTCGAGTAGCGGTGGAGGCCGCCGCCGACGTGGTCGGTTACGCCGCCGCGGTGGATCGCTCGCAGGGTGGCGA